>NZ_DBOUKL010000007.1:0-10668 GCF_059755995.1 Thermosphaera sp.
GGGTATGGTGGACCATCTATAAAATTGAACTTTCGAGTTCTTTCCACGTTCCTGTCCTTAACAAGCCTGTATACATTTCTATCTTTCCAGTATTTTAAGACAACATCCTCTACGCTATGAGGACTATACCTCCCCTCCAGCCGCCATTCAATGGTGTTCAATTAAAACCACCGTTGAAACACTATTTCAACAATAATAGTATGTTCTAATTTAAAATTATGGCGTATTAGCTGATGAGGAGACGGATAGCATATAGGAGAATCACGAGTAAGCTTACCCCTCCTAAAGTGAGAAGGGTAAAACCAAGCGGGTTCAGCTTCAACAGTGTTTTAACATGTGCTAGAATGATTTTAAAAGACAGCTTAGATGAGCCTTTCATCCTTGCCTTGAACTCGAAGGGGACTTCGCAAACTCTGGCTTCACCGGATGCGGCGAGAATCTCCGTTAATGCTTTATAGCCGAATGGCTCCACAGGCTCCCAGTTTTCCACAGCATTTTTCTTTACGAGGAAGAAGCCGCTGACCGGATCCTTAACCTTCCTGGCTTTCCCGATAAGCATTCGTGTAAGTATTATGGCTCCGTGAGAAGTTAATCTCCTGAAGAAGGGAAAGCCTATGGTTTTCCCGCCTTTAACGTATCTTGAAGCGATCACGATATCGCATTCTGAGGATTTCTGAACCAGTGAAGGAATAGTTGAAGGAGGATGTTGCAGGTCGGCATCCATTACTATGATTAAATCACCCTGCGCGTTTTTCATCCCAGTATGGATCGCGGATGTCAACCCCATTCTGCCCTGTCGTACAACGACTCTAACAGGATATTTTGATGCGAGCTTTTTCGCAACCTCAGCTGTCCCATCCGGGCTATTATCATCAACCACTATGATCTCCCATTCACACTCTAGCGTCTCCATGACTTTACCAAGCTCTTCCACGATCAATGGAAGATTCTCTGCCTCATTATAAGTTGGCAACACAATTGTGATTTTCATTCCAGATTCCTCCGCCATGTTTATTGTGATAGCTGGAAGGGCTATAAATGTTGAAGGGGAACATATATCCCTAGATTATATAGAAATATTTATATCTGAGTGGGAACCAAATTATAATGGTAAAGGTGAAATATGTGAAAACCAATATTCTGATAGGTATCTTCATCGTTCTAATAATAATATCTGGAGCAATCGGATACATTGTCGGGCAACAGACAGGGGCACCAGTTCAACAATATACGCCTCCAGAGAAAATAAAGGCGGCATGGATATATGTAGGGCCTATTGGAGATGCTGGATGGACATTCATGCATGACATAGGGAGGAAATATGTTGAAACAGTATTCGATGAATGGCTTGACACCACTTACGTGGAGAGTGTAACACCTGACAAGATTGTGTCTACAGTGGACGACCTTGTTTCGAAAGGATATAATGTAATATTCACCACATCGTTCGACTTCATGGATGCCACTATAGAGGCTGCCAAGAAGTATCCCAATGTTATGTTCTTCCACTGCTCAGGCTATAGAAGAGCCCCCAATGTTGGAACATATTTCGCAGACCTCTACGAGGTGTACTACTTAAACGGGCTGATGGCCGGAGCCCTCACTCAAACAGGCCAGATAGGATACGTTGCAGCATACCTCATCCCAGAAGTAGTTAGGCACATTAACGCGTTCGCGATTGGCGCAAAAGAAGTAGGGGATTCCTTAGGCAAGAATGTGACTGTTCACGTTATCGAGATTGGTTCATGGTATGATCCAACCAAGGCTAGACAAGCTGCTAGCACGTTGAAAACACGTTATAATGTGGATGTGTTAGCCTTCACTGAGGATTCCAGCGCTGTAATCGAATATGGTGAGGAGAACGCGGTACATGTTTTCAGCCACTATGGACCTATGGCGCGGTACGGTCCCACATACACGGTCAGCGGACAGATTGTGAGATGGGAGGTCATCTATGCAGACATACTTGTGAAAATAAAGGCAGGTGTGTTAACACCGTATAATTTGAATAAGGTTGACTACTGGTACTTGTTGAGCTCTGGCGCTGTAGACCTGGGCGGAGATATAGGCGACGATGGAAGACCCGTATTGATAAACCCGAGATATGAGCCCATACTGAAAGGAATAACGGTGACGGACAAGTTAACGGGAGAGAGAGTCAGTGTTTACGATCTAGTCATGAGGAGATACTGGCAGATGAGAGGAGCGTTTGCAGTGATACCATTCCAATTCTCCAACGAGACCCATAAGTACGAGAACCTCTTGACAATCACGATGAACTGGGGAGGCAAGATAGGGTCGAAGCCATACCCCATAGCCTCAGAGTACGACCCGTTCACAGGCCCGTTAACAGGATACTGCCTTACGGACAATCCGCTATCTACATGGTGTATTGGTAAGGCACCAGGTGACACAGTCAGCATTCCAGCAGGGCTGAGGCTGGGTCACGACGATCTCTGGAACATGGACTTCTTCATGAGCTGGGTAGTTAAGCAGGGCTAGCCATCCCACACCAATAGATTTTTTATCCCTACTTTTCCATAATCCTCCTACAAATCCAGTAAATAAGTAGGAGAGGGTAGGCTATAGTGGGTTCTCAACAACTAGAGCTAGTGTTAAAGGATATAACGAAAACATTCCCTGGCGGTGTCATTGCCCTACAAGATGTGTCAATGAAGCTGAAAAACGGGGAATTCATAGCCTTGTTAGGGGAGAACGGCGCCGGCAAGTCAACATTAATGAAAATCCTCTACGGGATATACACTCCGGACAAGGGCTCCATAATACTTAACGACGAGGAGTTATCGATAAGGAAGCCCTCGGACGCTATCAGAAGAGGTATTATAATGGTCTCTCAGAGCCCGCAACTCATAGACAGGTTGACTGTGGCAGAGAACCTCACCCTTGGCCTGGAAAACGTTAAGCCGTTTGCAGGGTTCTCAAGGGCAAGCATCATGATAAAAGAATATAGCATGAAAGTGGGTGTTAAGATCAAGCCCGATGACAAGGTCTGGTCTCTTACATACACTCAGAAACAGCTTGTTGAGATTGTCAGGGCACTGGTATTAGGCGCTAAGATACTGATTCTTGATGAAGCGTTAACGTATCTCCCACTAGAGGAGCGTAAGAAATTCTACGTGTTCCTTCAAGAATTCAAGAGAAAGGGAGGAGCCGTAGTTGTTATAACGCATAAGATACCTGAGGCCCTTGAAGTAGCTGACAGGATAGTTGTCCTTAGAAAGGGCAGGGTTTCAGGGGAGCTCACGAGGGAGGAGGCCACTCTGGAAAAGGTGAGAGAGTTGATGTTTGCTGAGGCGGCTAGGGAGATAACCTATGAGAGACTTCCCAGCTCGGTCAAAGGTGAGAGACCAGTGATTAAGGCCGAGGATTTGTGGGTACAGGGAGATTTCGGCGTTCCCGCTGTTAAAGGTGTGAGTATAGAGGTCAAAGAGGGTGAGGTTGCTGGAATAGCTGGAGTCGTAGGAAATGGTCAGAGGGAACTGTTAGAAGCGTTGATCGGTCTTAGAAGAATCGATAAGGGACGGGTTCACATAGATGGTGTAGATGTCACTAACAAGGGGATTGGAAACATAAGAAACATGGGAGTAGGCTTCATCCCCGATCTACCCCTGAGATACGGCGTCTCACAGGACAATAATATAATAGAAAACATCGCGGTATTATTCCATAGAGAAAAATTCGTCATCGACTGGGATAGAGTACAAGGGTTGACACGCGATATTATTAAGACTTTTAAAATACTAACCCCCAGCGAGTTCTACCCCGTTAAAATACTCTCAGGAGGAAACTTGATGAAGGTGGTTGTGGGAAGAGAGTTGAATTATAGTAGAAGAGCCCTGATAGCGTATAATCCTACTAGAGCCCTTGACGAGATAACCGCGGTTCAGGTTAGGAGAATTATCAAGGATAAAGCCATGAATGAAAGAATTGCGGTTATATTCGCTAGTGAGGACCTAGACGAGGTTTATCAGTTAAGCGACACTATATATGTAATGAATAGCGGTAAGATACATGGCCCATTCGACCCTGAAACCACTCCGAGAGATGAGATTGAAAGGTTAATGGTGATGTAGGAATGATCAGGATTGTGGTTCTAAGAAGGACCCGTCCATTAAAACATGGAAAATTAACCACGATTACTCTATCACTGGTTGCCGGTATACTCCTTTACACATTCATATTAGCGGCTATAGGCGTGAGCCCATTGCTCACGTTATCAATAATCTCTTCATCATTCATCTCAAGCGGGGTTATCAAAGACTTTATTGTGTTAACCGTGCTGGGATACGCCCTGCTCGTCGCCTTCAAGGGATCGCTGTGGAATATTGGGGCTGAGGGGCAATTCTACATGGGTGCTGTCCCAGTAATATATCTAACAACTGTAGCGTTCTACACGATGGGGAGCGTTTCCATTGCTCAATCCATCCTAGTAATAACAGGCTCGGTGATTCTAGCAATAGTATTTGGAGCATTATGGGGCGCTATTGCAGGGGCTATTAAAGCTTATGCAGGAGTTGACGAGGTCCCGGTTACTCTTATTCTGAACTATATCGCGTACTACCTGGTCAATATATTGATTCTTGGACCGTTTCAAGGGAAATACGTGTACGGTTATAAGAGAACAGATTTAATTCCCGAGGCATACCAGCTGGGGATAAAAATACAGCTGGCATCGACAGGCAACCCTATTATTGACGGCGTGCTCTCATATGTTAGGGAGATGATAATATTTGGATGGTGGCTTCTGGGCTTAGCAATGGTTGTCTTCCTAGTGTGGTGGTTCTTTAACAAGACTTCACTGGGGTTGAAGGTGAAGGTTCTAGGGTCGAATCCCGACTACCTCGTGACTGCTGGATGGGATGTCAAGAAGGTCACGATTGCCACATTCGCGATCTCAGGCGCAATAGTTGGCTTCATGTCAGCTCTTTACCTGTTAGGCTACCTTTTGAGACTAGAGTACCCCATAGAGGGTCAGACGGCTGGGTACGGGTATCTAGCAATACTTGTAGCATGGCTCTCACTGCTAGACATCACTCTCGTTCCAGTGTCTGCATACATAATATCTAGCCTCACTAATGCGGGGATTGCTCAGAGCTCTTCCCCGGAGGTTAAGCAATTTCTCACACAAGCAGGGTTTGCAGGAGCAGAGCTATCCTTTAGATGGGTGATGATCGGTTCAATCCTTCTAACCTATTCGGTGTTAAGATTCCTCTCAGACTATGAGGTGAGGGTGATCAGGAAATGAATGGGTTGGAAAGTATATTAGGGGTCATAGAAGGTGTTGGAGCAGCGTTCATAACATTCTATCTCGTAGCACTCGGCCACAGCATATTTGAGAAAGCGGGTCTGTTAGACCTGGCTATAGACGGGATCTTCTTCATGTCTACAGGCGCAGCCGTCCTCGGTGCCGTGGTGTTCGGCAACCCAATAGCTGGTAGTTTAATAGCCGCGCTCATAGCATCACTGTTCGGGCTACTGATGGCTTACCTGCTGACGACCCTGCCCATCAGCCATGGAGCAGTGGGGCTGTCACTGCAGTTCCTGGGTTACGGGCTGGGGATAGTGTTAGGGTATCCTGTCAGACAGCAGGTTGGCGCTCTCTACGCTTTCTGTTACTCTCACGAAGCACTGCTTGAAATATCAGCGGTCGCACTTCTCCTAGGGCTCCTTACATACTATTTAATTGAGAAGACAAAATTAGGTGCTGCTATCAGGGCGTCAGGCGAGAGTCCTCATGCAGCATCAGCTCTTGGCGTCAATGTCTTGACAACACGTTTAGTGGCGGCCGCCATCGGCTTCGCGATAGTGGGTTTCGGAGCCTCCTTCTTCCCCCTGCTTTGGCAGAGGTACTGGGATATCAAAGTCTACACACTGGGTTATGGTTGGCTCGCGTTCACGATAGCCTTGGCAGCTGGTAGGCATCCAATATTCCTAATACCGATGGCGTTCCTGTTCGGAGGCCTTGTAGAGTATAGTGTTACGATCCAATCTCTGCTGAAACTGCCGGCCGACGTTGCAAAGCTCATACCGTTCATGGGAGCGCTTGGAGCAATGCTGGCATACAGCTTCACCAGGCTTGGGAGAATATTCGCCTCTCCACAGAGCCTCGGCAAAATATATTACAAGGAAGAAAAAACAGTGTAATCCTTTTTTCTTCTCTTTCTTCTCCTCCCTCTTAACTAATTCACAATTGTTGACGAGAGATTACTTTCTAAAAACCTCGAGATAGGCTAGGGCCGTTTCCCTGCCTAGAAGAGATATGAATGGCGCCGCCCTTGGACCGTTTTCCTTACCTATGAACAATTTGTAGAAGAACTTGTAGTATTCGTTAACCTCATGAGGTGTCAGCTCCTTCGTCGAATCAACCATGGCGTTTTTAATTCTCTCCTCGCTCCAATCCTCTAATTCTTCAAGATTTCTCAATAATTTCTTGAAAACAGCAATGTATTTTTCAGGAATGTTTCCGATTTGAGAGGGGGTTGGAGGATTTGCCAGGTTGAAGACCATGTTTTCAGGGCCGTATTTTCCAACCCATCTAGCAGCTTTTTCAAGTGTTTCCATTATTCTCTTAATCCCGAAATCCGTGGGGTTGGCCGGTAAATGTCCGCTTGCCTGCAGTCTTTTCACAACTTCTGTAGACCACTTGTCTCTTGGTAGGATCTGGGAGATTATTGCTAGATGCGTGTAAGGAACTTGCTCAGGGGGTTGGCTTGGCGGGGGCTCTCTAGGATAGCTTAACTCATAGCTTCTTTTCAGCACCACTTCTTCCTCGACATCCTTGGCTTTTTCCAAGCCGTAAAATATTTTCTCGGCCCTGTAGTATTGGGAGTAGTACTGAGGTATCTCGTGCAAGCTTACACTATACTTCTTCATTGGAGGAGTTCTCAAGACAATAAACCTGTAAATATGGGGGTGTGCCACCTCAACCCAGTCCTTTGGGGTGAAGCCGAGGAAGTCGCTGCTACCCATGTCAACCTCGCTTCCATCTGGCCGGCGTAATGCAACCCATTCATAAGGTAGTCCGAAAGGCGGCTTCAACCCGTAAACATTAACTGCGAGGTCAACACAGCTGTCCCTGCTACCCCCGGGCATCGCGTGGTCTTTCCCGTAAGGCTCGAAATCAACTCCTAGACCCCACCAAACAGCAACCCATTCTATTCTCCACATTAATTTCCCATCGGTGATGCTTGTTCTACCTTTAAACCCGCAGTGCTCACACACGTATTCAACAGTGTCGTCATCGCTTACTTTAACAGTCTCCGTCGTGTCAATCCTGCCGCAGTTTCCGCAGACCGGTTCTACCGGTATCCAGGATTCATCATAAGGCTTCCGCCCCCTGTATTTGTTGACAACCTTCCTCACGTCATCCCTTTTCGCAATCGTCTCCTTTATGAAAGGTGTTAGTATTTTTTGATACATCTCCGTAGTAGTGACAACCTCGATATTACCATCCGTGAAATCCTTGATGAAGGGTCCGAAATCGCTCCAGTAATGCTCAACCCAGTTAGCATGGCAGCCTAAGGGATCTGGGACTTTTATCAGTGGCCATCCTTTAAACCTTTTAGCCTCATCCGGGTTGGGGAAAGCGTTAAGCTGTGCTTGCTTCCCTTTCCACGCATCCTGGGTGTACAGGGTAAGGTATTGTTTTATCTTTAAACCTCGTGCTGCCAGGATTTTCCTAAGGGTTTCCGTTATGATGATCTCTCCTCTAAGTCTTCCAACGTGTTGCAACCCGGATACTGATAATCCCCCGTTGAACACGTAGACCTCTTTCCCTCTTTTCAACAGGTCCTCGTAAACCTGATCAGCAAGCTCATCAATCCAGTGTTTCACACTGCTCATAAAACCCGCCTTACCGTTGAATATGAGCTATAGCTATTTATTTAACTTTATCCTTTCTAAATAACCCTGTAGTGAGGTAGCGTGAGGAGGGAATTACTGGTTTTCATAATGCTAGGGCTCGTATCGCTTTTCGCGGACATTACCTATGAGGGAGCGGCATCCATCAGGGGTAGCTACCTGTATTTGATCGGCGCCACAGCCTTGATCGCAGGGTTTCTCAGGATTGGGGAGATAATCAACTACTTAACCAGGTTTCTCAGCGGCTTAATAGGAGATTACTATAGGAGCTCGAGGGTTTTATGGATGCTGGTGATATCAGGCTACGCTATCAACGTGGTGGCCATACCCCTCCTCGCTTTCGCACGAAGGTGGGAGCTGGTTCTCGCCCTAGTCATTCTCGAAAGGGTTGGGAAAGGCCTCAGGGCTCCTGCCAGGGATGTTATTCTTTCCGAGATAACGGAAAGCGTTGGGAAAGGCCTGGGATTCGGGATACATGAATTCCTTGATCAAATCGGCGCTTTCACAGGTCCTTTGTTAGCTTCGCTAATACTCCTGAATACGGGCGGAGACTACGGGCTTGTGTTTATAGCTCTTGGTGTGCCAGGACTCGTAGCGGTTGGACTAGTCCTGTCATCAATGATGCTTCATCCCTCTCTGAAAGCATTCTCCTCTCCTCCTAAAAGACTCGGTTTCAAAGGACTTGGGAAAGCATTCTACATCTACGTAGCCGGGTTGATGCTAATGTCCCTCGGCCTCTTGAGCTGGGATATATTCACCTACACGGTGAAATCAAACAATGTTGCAGGCGATGAAATAATACCGCTTTTCTACACCGTAGCGATGCTGGTTGACGGGCTGGTGGCGATTCCGGTAGGGGCATTGTATGATAAAATAGGTTATGCAAGCATACTCGTAGCACCTATCACACTGGCGGGTTCGGTGTTTTTCCTCCAGCCCAGTATTGAATCCTTATTCATATATGCCGGGATATGGGGTTTTGTAATGGGGGTTTTCGAAACCAATGTTAGGGTAGCTGTTTCAGACCTTGTAAACCCGTCTCAACGCTCTCTAGGCTACGGTGTTTTCGGACTGTTCTATGGCTTATCTTTAATGCTAGGAGGTGTTGTGCAGGGCATTGCATACACGATAGGTATGGAGTTCTTGAGAAGCCTTGTCGTGGTATCTGAAGCGATCTCCGTGATTCTATTGCTTTACTTGATCATTCCTTCGAGGAGAACCTGAGATTTTTAATAACTAATTTTAACCATTTTAACAATTTATGTCTACCTAGGTGTTAGTGTTGATTACTCAGGAAAAGAAGGATTTTCTGGAATGGATGCGAAGCGTTGAGGGCAAGTGGCAGAGGAAGTGGAAGGAGGCAGGTGTTTTCGAGCCCAAGGTTGAAGAGGGAAGGGTTAAATACTTCTTAACCGTTCCCTACCCCTATACTAACGGGCCGCTTCACATAGGGCATGGGAGAACATACACAATCGGGGACATTATAGCACGGTTCAAAAGGCTGACCGGTCATAATGTCTTGTTCCCAATGGCTTTCCATATAACCGGCACCCCGATCATTGCAATATCCGAGAGAATTGCGAAGAAGGATGCGAAAACCCTTGACATGTACAGGTCTTACATATCCTACTACGTTGAGGATCGTGAGAAGATCGAGGAGATTCTGGAATCCTTTAAAGACCCGTTAAGGCTTGCCACTTTCTTTGCTGAAAAAGTCCAGGCAGACTTTGAAGCACTCGGCTACAGCATTGACTGGCGTAGAAAGTTCCACACGGGCGAGCCAATCTACAATGCTTTCGTAACATGGCAGTACGAGAGGCTTAGACAGCTGGGCGTGGTGGGAAAGGGAGAGCACATCGTCACCTATTGCCTGCTCCACAAGCAGCCTGAAGGAGAAGACGATATTCAAGACGCTGACGTGAACCCTGTTGAGGTACTAGAATATACCGCTATCAAGTTTAAGCTTGAAGGAAGCGATATATCCCTGCTGGCGTCAACGCTAAGGCCTGAAACACTTCTCGGCGCCACTAACATGTGGGTTAACCCGGAAGCAGACTACGCAATCGTGGAGTTTAAAGGAGAGAAGTTATTGGTCTCTAAGAAAGCATGGGTGAAGCTGACACACCAGTATGTTGAACCCGATATGAGAGTAGTCGGGGAGTTAAAGGGTGCAGAATTAGTAGGCAAAACCGTTGAAACCCCTCTGGGCCAAAAACTCCTGATCCTCCCCGCTAGCTTCGTCGACCCTGATAACGCCACGGGCATTGTTTACTCGGAGCCCAGTGACGCCCCATACGATTACGTTGCGTTAGTCGAGTTAAAAGCGAATCCACGCGTTCTCGAACCATACGGGATAAATCCAAGGGTGGTTGAGACCATAAATCCCGTGAAAATAATAGACGTGCCCGGGGTATCCGATCACCATGCTAAAGTCGTTGTCGAAAAATACGGGATTACAAGCCAGCTTGACGAGAAGCTCGAGGAAGCCACTAGGGAGGTTTACAAGCAACAGTTCTACAGTGGCAAATTAATTGTCGACGACCCGGATTTCAAAGGGCTCAGCGTGCCTGAAGCACGGGAGAAGATGAAAGTGAAACTGATCTCGGAAGGGAAAGCACTTGTTTTCTACGAGTTAAACAGGAAAGCATTCTGCAGAGGCGGTGGCGAAATAATTGTTGCGAAGATCAAGGATCAATGGTTCATAGACTACGGCACACCATGGTGGAAGGACAGGACGAGAAAGCTGATAAATGAGAAGCTTGAAATAATACCGTCCAAGTATAAGAA
>NZ_DBOUKL010000070.1:0-27409 GCF_059755995.1 Thermosphaera sp.
GTTGAAATGTTTCTCTCTATCCTGTTAAGAATTCGCTCTATCTTGAAAACAGGTTCCTTCAATTTCAAAACACCGAGGAAGTAAATTAACAGGGTGATTCCGATAAAGAATTCAAAACCATGGAGGAATAATCCAATAGTAATTCGAGAGATGGAGATTAATAAGACTGCGTCGAATAAAAGAGTATTCCGAGAAATCTTCTTGAAAATGGAACTCCATTCACTGCTCTGGAAGTTTTCGAGAACATACGCGTTTACCCCTATTCGGGTAAAAGAGTAAGCTATGGCGTGGACCATGTAGGAAGCGTAAATTAGCCAGTACTCCCTGTTTTCTACCACAATCATTAAAGAAATCTCTGAGCCCAAAACACCTATGAGTCCAAGAATAATCTGTAACCTGGCAATTCCTTGATCTCCAAGCCTGTTAGCGATTTTAACAAAGAAGACGAACACGATTGTCCACGCGAAATTCAGCAGGCTTAATTCAATAATACTCATTCCTATAATTCTCACTGCTACGATATTTATTAGCAGGTCAAGCAGGTTTAGCAGGGATATCAGCATCGCAGGTGTTAGCAGTCTCAACCCCCTATTACCAATATAGCAGGTGGCATTGTTTTTTAAGGAGTGGCAGAGCTTAGACGTAGTCTAGGTAGTTAGCCCAGGATATGTAAACCTCTTTACCCATGATTTCCTCGATAATGTTTTTCTTGGTCGCCGAAATCTCCACTATTTTCTCGCAATCCCACTTACATAGGACTGTTAAATCAACCTTGCTCTGTGATGAATCGTAAATCGTTAAGACAACCCTGCCATCCTGGAAGATATCTAGCGTATGGGTGAATGATAGAAGTCTCTCTGCTGAGGAGGAGAATTCCAAATCCTTGAATAGTTCTTTCAGCTTTGATTGAATTTTCTGGTCATGGAAGTGTAGCAGGGACTGGGTCAGCAAACTCCTCGACAACGTGTTCTCCATAGATAGATTGTTAAGTAGTTCGATCGTGAACTGGGTGGTCTTAGAGGCGTGGAGAACGGCTTGCGGATCATTAAGGGCGAAAATAATTTTACCATAATTCCTCAGCAACTCTTGCCCGAAACTGTTTACGAGGTTATAGTAGTTTTCAAGCATTAATGCTTGACCCTTGTTTTCGACAGCACCAGGCACTGTTGTTCTTACATGTTTTAACGCGCTGTATAAATCATATCCCTTGTAGATTAAGTATGCAGTCGTAACAAGCCCGCTCCGCCCAATTCCTCCCATACAGTGGACGAGTACTCTGCGAGACTCCCTCAGGTTCTCATCAATGAAGATGCTGGTCCTCAGCAGGTCGAAGAGTTCTAAGGGATGGTAATCAGGTGTGGGAACATGGAGAACTTGGAAGCCGTGGCTCTCTAACATTTCAACATATCTCTCGCTGAGCGGTTGTTCATGTGGCATTGTTAAAACGATGACTGCGTCGAAAAACCTCCTGAGATAAGCTAGCTCACTCAGCCTTGGCATAGGTGCTTGGGCAAGCTTGTCCTGGATAATCCATTTAAACATTTAGACCCCATTGCTCCATCCTTTAAATTGATCCCATGATGCGAACGTAAGAGGCGTGTCCTCATAGAAAACTCCTGGCTCCCCCTCTACTACTCTTCCTACCAGTCTGTATGGTATTTGATAGTATTCTAGATCTCTCAAGACATTGCTCAACCCTTCAGGTCTGACCCCGATAACGGCTCCGTACTCCTCCCCACCGCTCATTGCGATCTTAACGATGCATTCCATATCGCCCTGGCACTCATCCATTAGGCTTGGCTCATACAATGGTGGCTGGTAAAGCAGGATCCTTGCATTGCTCTCCGATGAAAGAGTGAGCAGAGTATAGCCTAACCCGTCGCTAACATCCATAGAAGCCGTGATCCAACGGTAGTTTGATGATATAACCACACCTAGCTCCTTGTTTGCCACCGGCCTCTTGGTTTTCTCAACCACCCATTTACGTCTTTGCGCCTCCTCGAGACCTTTTATGGCTGCAAACCCCATTGCACCGTAAACCCCTGTCACAACAATGTAGTCATCCTTTCTCAGCCCTTTTCGAGAAGGAGGTTTCTTAGCCGGTGTAAAACCGATTGTGGCAACAGCTATCCAAGGCTCGCTAGAACTGTTAGTATCCCCGCCGAGGAGTCGAACCCCGTAGTAGTTTACAGCATCTCTTAATCCTTCAGCCAGCATCTTCAACTCTTGCACGGGATAATCTGGAGGCAGTCCAAGAGCTATTAGAACAGCATCCGGCACTCCTCCTTTAACTAATATATCGCTAACGGATCCTATTATAGCACACCATCCTATGTCGCTTGAATCCCGCCAGGGAAGCCTAAGTTTCTCAATCCCGTATCCATCAATATTGACTATGATTCTGGGGGCTTTTGGAAGCAGGTCCTTGGCATCGTCAGGGTAGGATAATACTTCACCTTTGAACACGCGCGTCCCTACTGTTTTAACAATCTCATCAATAACGTTTCTCTCGCCCAGCTCTCTTAGAGTAGTCATTTATGAATCTAGCCTCCTTATTTTAATACCTTAACCTGTCATTATTAATTAATCAGCTCAATCCAGCCTTGTTCATAGGGTTTGAGTAATGAACGAAGAGCAACTAGGACACGTGTCTTTTCAAGCCATGATTTACGGGTTTGCAACCCTCCTTCAAATCATAATTCAAGTTTTCACAATGATGTATATTTCAAGAATCCTGGGGCCAGAGCTTTACGGATTGTACAATCTCTCCCTGGTTCCCTTGACCTTTCTCCTAATGTTCTCCGACCTAGGCTTCAACGCTGCCTTATTCAGATATTCCTCGATAAGTCATTCAAGGAAAGATTACTGTACCGTTAAAAAAGCATTCCTCTTCACTTCCAAGGTTCTTTTCACACTCAATCTTGGATTATCGCTGTCCTTACTGGTTTTTCCAGGCGAGTTAAGCATTATCTTGACACAGAGAAGCGAGTTATCTAGGTTTGTAATGCTAACTAGTATCACACCTATCGCCTCCGCACTATTCGGGATGTCGATATCTATTCTAGCTGCTGTTGAGGATGCGGAGAAGAGGGCTCTCCTTCAAGTATTGCAGGGGTTAGTTAGAATCGTATCAGCTGTTTTACTGATTTCAGCTGGCTATTTGTTAGAAGGAGCAGTGGCCTCATACGTTGTAAGCTACATCGTGGTAGCACTCATCGGGGTGTTCTTTGTCAAACCATACATTAAAGGGCCTGATGAGTGTTCCTTGGATAAAATCGAGTATGCAAAATTCGCCCTAAGCATGTTTATTCCAGGTTTTCTAACCGGAATTCTTGGCAGGCTGGTATCTATCAGATTAGCCTACACTACAGCCCCCTTAGGAGAGCTGGGTAACTACATGTTTGGAAACTTCAACGCTGCATCAGCATTCATAGGGGCTGTTTTATCAATATATGGTTCGCTTGCAACCCCGCTCCTACCTTATCTATCCCATCAGTTAGCCAATGGAAACAATGCGGTGAGATCAGTGGAGAGATTAACAAGCATACTGAATGCTACCCTGCTCCCGCTGTCCGTGTTCGCACTTTTCTTCTCGGACGACGTGATCAGCGTGGTCTATGGGGTCAGATATGGTTTAGCCCCGGGCTACTTTACCTTAATGGGGGTGGCGCTCTTAACCTTCCACATAGGTGTGGTATACTCCGCCTTCTTCCAGGTTATGAATGATAAGAAGATCATCATGTTGAACGGATTAGCCACTTTTGTGTTCGGGGTTGTTTTCCTCGAAATATCTTCATCCTTAATCAGTACAGCAGGCATTGCGTTAACTGTTGGATTATACCAAGTTTTCTCACACATTCTTTACCTTGCCTATGGGATAGCAAAGTATAAGACTCGCATTGAGGCGTTGAAAACACTGAAAACCCTCTTCTCCACCATTATTTCCTGCCTCATATCATATACTATTACTTCAGCGATAACAGGGTTTGTTCCAACTCATACACTGCTCAACCCAATAGGGTTGTTTCTGCTGAGAACAGCATTATTGCTTCTCGCATTCGTGATCACTCTCCAAACATACGTGGTTCTCATGGCTGTTATAGGCGGGCTTGACGAGGTCGATATAGCCTTTATTGAGAAAATGTTTTCCAGAATTAGATTCGTGGGCCGGTTTGTCGATTATCTTGCAAAGGCTTACAAGAAAATCTATTACGCTTTCCGAGCCAGGGCTAGAAGAGAAACACTTTAACAATCTCCCCTTTCTCGTAACCCTCAATGTTCGACGGTATTTCCACATACCCTTGTGAAAAGACAAGCGAGGATAAAACTCCGCTACCTCTTAGCATGTAAGGCTCAGCTATTAACCCATCCTCTCCCATTTTCAACTGGACCCGGATATACGTTTGATAACCAACCTGGTTTGGAAGCCTTCTCGCCAGCTTTGCGAAAGCTATACGCCTGTTATAGTTTAACAGGTTAAAAGCCTTCGCAACCGCTCTACGAAATATGACCTCGTAACCAGTCCACGCTGCAACCGGATACCCTGAAAGATGCAGTACTGGCTTTCCATTGATCATGGAACTGCTTGTAGGCCTCCCCGGCCTCATTTTAACCCCTCTGAAAACGAGCCCACCTTTTTTCTCAGCAACCTCGACCACTACATCGCTCTCACTAACCCCTGTACCCCCCAGCGTTAGAACAATATCATTCTCAAGTACAGCCTCCTCTAAAGCCTCCGTTAAAGCCTTCACGTCATCTGGGAAGACTCCATAGTAGGTTACCTTGTAGAATCCATCTTGGATCAGTAACTGGTTGATCAAGACACCTGTCGAATCATAGTATTCACCCTGCTTCCTGGCTAGACCTGGGCTGACGATTTCATTCCCTGTAGATATAACACCTATTCTCAACTCCTCGAAGACTTCCACCGTTTTCAAACCATTACTAGCCATGATAGCGATGTGGAAGGGGTTGAGCACTGTTCCCTTGGGAACTAATATAGAGCCTTTAGCGTAATCCTCTCCTTTTCTCGAAATGTTTCCTCCAACAGGCACCGGCTTTAAAACCAGTATCTTATCCTTCTCTCTCACAGTATCCTCCTTCATAACCACTGAGTCAGCACCACAGGGGATAGGGTTCCCCGTGAATACTTCAAACGCTTCTCCTTTCCCAATACACAAATCTCCCCGTCTATCATGAACAAGCCTCAATTCAACAGGGCTGTACTGAGAGGCGTAGTATGTGTCCTCAGCCACTACCGCGTACCCGTCTACAGCGCTTCTATCCTGGTCAGGGAAGTCGAATTCAGCCTTCACCTCAGAAGCTACAACTCTCCCCAATGCTTCACCTATCCTTAAAGACTCTGTTCGCAGGCTTATCTTTGAAAGAGCTCTCGCAAAAGCTTCTACAGCCGTGTCAACCTCTATTAAATCCCTTAGTATTTTCATCGGGTTAATACCCTTGTTGATAAATGAGTTAGAAATATTAAAATGCTTGAGGGAAATCCCTACCTGGAAACGGGAATAGGAGATGGATGCGGAAGTATTGAGGAAGGTGAGGAAGCCTTCGAGAATGCTGAGCGGTATAACCGTAGTAGCTGTTATGACACACCCTCTCCCATGCCCTGGAAGGTGCTACTATTGTCCAGGTGGAATAGAATATGATGCCCCGAAAAGCTATTTCGGCAACGAGCCCGCTGTGAGAAGAGCTCGCAGGAACAGGTTCCACCCTTTTCACCAGGTTTTTGAGAGGCTGAAGCAGTATGAGGCATTGGGTCATAATCCCAGTAAAATAGAAGTCATCATCATGGGGGGCACTTTCCTCGCTCTTCCCGATACTTATAAGAAATGGTTTATAACTAGCGTGTACGAGGCTTTCAACAGGTATCCGGTGAGGATTCCACCCTGGAGGATTGAACTGGAGAATGCGCTGCTCAGAAACGAGACTGCATCATTGAGAGTTGTAGGCTTAACTATTGAGACAAGGCCGGATTACGGTAGGGAGGAGCACGCTGATGAAATGCTCTCCTACGGGGCCACCAAGGTTGAGCTAGGTGTTCAAAGCATATATGATGATGTTCTTCAAAGAATCAACCGGGGACACAGCGTCAAAGATAGTGTTGAATCCACAAGAATATTGAGGGATGCTGGTTTCAAAATATGCTATCACGTGATGCTCGGCCTCCCCGGCAGCGATTTCGATAGGGATTTAGAGATGATTAAAACCTTGTTTGAAAACCCTGATTTCCGCCCGGACATGCTCAAAATATATCCTACCGAAGTAATCGAGGGCACGAGACTCTACGAATGGTGGAGGCAGGGCCTATACAAACCCTATCATGATGATGAAGTCGTAGAGCTTGTCAGCGAGGCGTACAGGTATATTCCCGAGTATGTTAGGGTGATGAGGATTAGAAGAGATATTCCAGCTGACGAGGTCGCAGACGGGACTAAGAAAGCTAACCTCAGAGAATTAGTGGAGAGAAGAGCCGTCGAGAAGGGCGTGTTGATAAAGGAGATAAGGTTTCGGGAGGTAGGGCTTAGATGTTACAAGCACGGGTTGACTCCTGATCCCTCGCGAACCAGGATTAAAAGGCTTACTTATGAAGCGGGAGGAGGGATTGAGGAATTCTTAAGCGTGGAAGACCCTGAGCTGAACATAATTATCGGTTTCCTCAGAATGCGGATCCCTAGCGAGAAAGCCCATAGATGGGAGGTAGATCACAATACTGCGATAATAAGGGAGCTTCACGTGTATGGTCCTGAAACCCCTGTCGGGGACAGAGGTTACTGGTGGCAGCATGTTGGATGGGGCAGGAAGCTGATGAGTGAAGCGGAGAGAATTGCCTCGGAGGAGTATGGGGCTAGGAAGATTCTTGTCATAAGCGGGATAGGAGCTAGAGAGTACTACAGGAGGCTAGGGTATTTCAGACCTCCGGAGAGTCCTTACATGTGGAAAATCCTATCATGAACCTATAGGGCGTCCAGAATAATATCCTTGAGGACATCCTCGCTCACATTTACCGGCGTTGTTTTATACCTTTCTCTGATCATTCTCAGAGTGTAAGCTACGATGCCGGGTATGTCATCTAGCCCGAAGCCGTAGTCGCTCAGCTTCCTCTTCAAGCCAAGCCTGTTCTGAAACTCCCTGACCGCTACATAGGCTTTCTCAGCATCTCCAGACAAGGGTCTTATAGAGGAATCTATATGTTTCAATATAATCGCGGAGTCCTCGGGGACTGCTTTATGGACATGGTATATGATTCTTGGACCGAGAATGGCGAGGCCCTCCCCGTGTGGAAGTCTAGGGTTTAAGCCGGAGAAGGTATGCTCCAACGCGTGGTTTAGATGCGTTAACGCTATGTCAATACTTATTCCTGCAATCATCGACGCGTAAAGTAGCCTAGACCTTAGCTCGAGCGACTTCATGTTTGAAAGAGCCTCTGGTAAGGTTTTAACAATAATCCCGGCGGCCTCGCTTGAAAGAGTCTGCACAAACATGTTCGTGTACAATGAGGTTGCGGACTCGTATGCGTGGTAGAAGGCGTCGAGAGATGTGAACAATGTTTGATCTCTTGGAAGAGTTAATGTAAACCTGGGATCATCTATCGATACCTCAGGATATCTGGCTGTGAAACCTCTTTTCTCCCCTGTTTCCTCGAAGGTGAGTACTGCGTACCGGTCTATCTCGCTACCTGTTCCATGCGTTAAATTAACAGCCGCCAGCGGCAGGGTGTTTTCGGGCTTGACGCCTTTTACAAGCTCGGTAGGTGACAAATTACTCTTCACCAGTATGGAAACAGTTTTCGCAACATCTATCACGCTCCCTCCGCCTATTGCTATGATAGAGTCAACCCTTTCCTTCCTAAACAGTTCTGCGCAGGATACGGCTTGTGATGCGTAGGGATTTGGTGTTACATCGCTGTATGGAACGTGGACAATGCTATGTCTCGACAGTATTTCAAGCACTTCTTGCAGGGCACCCGAGTTTTTCGCAGCCGTCCTGCTCATTACTAATCCCACTACTTGTTTACCGTGAACCCAGGTCTCCAGGTTTCCAATAGATTTCTCGCCAAAGAACAGGGTGGTGTCAGCATATTTGAGTTTAAACTTTTTCAAAGGTGTCACCATTTCAGAATCCACCCTGAGTTTTAAGATTGTCTTATCAGTTTTTATCAATAACCACGAAATCGTTCACATTGATTAATCCATAAACCCTTGAGGAAGCCTCTATGAAGCCGAAGAAGGGGACAAGGAGGAGCATGTAGGGTTTTCCAGACCTGTATACTCCATAGGTGTAGGATGTTAAGTAGTAGAGACTCCCAGGTATCAGCACCCATATCAGGCCCATGTACGCTAGCAAGGGCCCTATTAGAAGGGTTGAGACAAAGTTGAAACTCCATATCACCGAGCGGAAGCCCACTATAAGCTTCATGGGAACAGGGCTGTATTTAATATCTGACAGCATCCCCTTGAACCATCGTCCACGCTGTTTCACCAGGTCTCTCAGGCTGTTCGGGCTTTTAATAGAGACTCTTGTACCCGACTGCCATGTTTTATATCCCTTCTTAATCAGCTCCGTGGCAAACCTGAAATCCTCTGTTATCGATTTGAACGTGAAGCCTACTTCCCTGAGAACCCTTCCCTTAACTATTAACAGCTCCCCGTGCAACCCTAGCAGGGGGCGTGAAACCAGCCCGGTGAAAAACCTGTAGAGTGTTAAATCATCAACATACCTTATCCAGTCCATAACGTAGGCTATTTTGCTTCTCCCAGGCCTAGGGAGTAATATGCCGTTTCCTGCTGCGAAACCCTTTTCCTCGTAGTAAGGTATTTCGTAAAGGAAGGATTCGTCAAGGATTAGATTGTCATCATCTATGAACACGTACCACTTCTCATCGTCCACGTGGTTCTCGATGAAATAGCTTAGGGCGCGCCCCTTCCCCACAAGGTCTCTCCGGTAGGAGGCTGGGACGATAACCAGGTTCAGCGACCTGATTGATTTCAAAGTATTGGTTAAAGGCGCTCCTTCATCTATGACTACTGTGAGTTTTCCAAACTTCTTCAAGTGGTACCTTACTACTTCGAGAAGGCTGTTCTTAACCTTTTCATCAGCTTTCGAGACCACTACTATTTCATAATTAGTTGACTTAAACAAGCTTTTCCGAGGCTTGTATAAGAAGTATGCAACACCTCCAGCCACTGTTATGGAGACGTAAGCCAACCATAGACCCGCTACGACCTCGACAACATTGTCTAGTAGTTCTGACCCCACTTTAACGTCATCTCTACGTCATGGGTTTTCACAGCAATCACTAAGCTAATTATAATAATGACGGCTTAGTTTAAAATCGTGACTAGTGTTGGGTGAGGACCGGGGAATAGTCAGCTCCTAATCCAGGCTAGAAGGCTTCTAGAACCCCTTGCCACTACCCCTGCTTCAAGAAGTCTCTCCGAGAAAACCCTTACTCCCTCGTTTTTAACAGGGTGTTTAACGATTTGCGACACAACCCTGCCGTTTCTTCTCACAACCCTCACGATGATCTTAACAGCATGGTGGTGCATGCTACCGCCTTCCGGCATGAAATACCCGTATCTTGAAACAGTGTTGAAGATTACTACTTGGTTGAACACGGATATTCTCGATAAAAGCCCCGTTATCCTGGTTGCTTCACTGTATTTCGAGGGATCGCTGGGCAGGTAGTTGTAAGGGAACACTAGGACTACCACGGAGTCTTTTTCAGCGGCAAGGTCTTCCAGGATTTTCACAGTATCGTTCAACCTGAAGGATCTGGAAACCATTATATTGTCCATCCTGCACTCAAACATTCTGCACAGCCTCACGAGGAGAGGGGTGTGGAGCCCTCCGAACTCCACGTTGTGGACCAGGTAGACCCTGTTCGAAGAGCTTCGCGAAGCAACAGTGTAGTGGATCAGTGGGAAGAGGATTGAGGGATCGCCGTAGAACTCGATGCTCCAGTGTTTCTCAACAGGGCTAACCAATTCGTCCAATGGCTTAAAGCCTGTTACTCTCATTTCATCATCCAAGAAGTATGTGATGCGTAAACACGGGAGGGGTTGCCGAAACTATTCCGCAGGCTTTCCACGGGCCCAGTTATTTAAACATTCAGCTAAGGGATTTCTAAAAAGGGGTTTAATGGGCCGTAGCACTCCGTCCCTCTGGATTAGCGTGAGCGAGTATGTTGAGAGGTTGAGGAAGGTTTCCGAGATGCTTCCGAGGGATGAGAAAGAGGGGATCCTGCGCTTCCTCGAGGATTTGGAATCTACAATCTCTCTCTGCATGCACACCGGTGTCGCAGACCCGCTCGAAGTCTTATTCATCCACTTGATAAGAAAGATGAATAAGGAGTGCGAGAGTCGCTAGGGTTTCGGGAAACTTTCGCCCAACTCCCTGCTAGAAGCCAGGGCTTAAAATTCAGGGTTGCTTATTGAGCAGAATGTGGCTTCTGGATGCTTCGATAAGGGAGGACAAGGTCGTTCTATCCCTTTACGATGAGGAAAACCATACTGTAAGAGAGCATGAGACAGAACTGGTCTTCCACGGATACATAGTCTCCGAAAACCCGGTCATGCTGGCGGAAGAGATCAGTAATTTAGACGGGGTTGTCTCAACCTGGGTTGAGAAGTTTAGGACCCCGCCCTACTATGCTGACACGGTGGATGTCGTAGTGTTTAAGACTATGAGCTACAGGCTGTTGAGGAAGCTGTTGAACCAGGGCGTTAACAAGGGTTTGAAACCGGTGAACAACTACCCTCACCCGCTGGTCGAGGCCCTGTACAAGGCTGGAATACGCCCTCTAACAAGAGTGAACACTGGTGGAAACAAAGGTCTAGCCACGGTCGAGTGGAATCCTGCTGACAAAGATCCCGTGGTAGACTATGTGGTGCTACGTGTAGAGCACGGATATTTCGTAGCTGAAACCCCGGGCGGCGGGAACCGCTTCTGGAGGTTGGAGGATGTCGCAGACTTCATAGCTTCCAACAAGTTCCTCCTAGCGTTCACAGACGAGTTCATCTACACGCGGCTTCTAGAGGTAGAGCCTTGTCTAGCCCGTAAAGTGTATAGATGGATTACCGGGGGAGGCTTCCACCTATCAGAATACTTCGAATGGAGCAGGCTGAGCTACACGCCATTAAGCATGATGGGCAGCATCAGCATAGGCAAGATCCTTACCACGCTGGAAGCGTTGCTTGCAAGGGATAGGAAGCTTCTAGTAGATAAAACATACGGGAGGAGGGAACCTTGGAGAACCATTAGGGAGCTACTGGTTTACGACAGGGGAGGAGTGGTCTACCAGCCTAAGCCGGGGCTTTACTGGGGGGTTTGCCAAGTAGATTTCAAAAGCCTATACCCAAGCATAATAGTCAAGTATAATATTTCAGGCGAGACTGTTGACAAGCCCTCCTGCTCAAGCAGATCCAGCTTCCACTGGTCACCCCACACCGTGTGCACGGATGAAGAGGGAATCGTCCCCGGGAGTATTCGGAGACTGATAGAGTTAAAGGAGCTTTACGATGAGCTGGGGAAGAAGACCGGTGAGGAGCTTTACGAGCACAGGAAGAGTGCTGTGAAATGGATACTTGTCGCCAGCTTCGGGTACTTGGGCTACAGGAACAGCTTGTTCGGCTCGGTGATGGCGCATGAATTAGTCACAAGCACGAGCAGGGAGTTGATGAAGCGTGCCAGGCTGGCTGCGGAGAGAAAGGGTTACAGAGTCATCCATGCAATAGTTGACAGCGTGTTCATCCAAGGAGTTGCATCTCCTGACGAGTGCATAATGGTTAAGGACTTGATCGAGGAGGCAACAGGCTTCAAGGCTAAGGTTGAGGCTTACTACACCTGGCTCTACATACCGTGGGATGTAAAGGGTTTGAGAGGCGTTGCTAACAGGTATTATGGATTACTGTCCAGCGGAGGGTTGAAAGCCAAGGGTATAATGATGGTTAGGAGGGACACGCCAATCCTTGTTAAAGAAGCCCAGTATGAGGCTTTACAGGAGTTGTCGAAAGCTGTGAAGCCGGCTGAAATGGTTCCACGGCTTGCAAGAGCACACGCGATCATCGACTCCTATGTTGAAAAACTCAGGAAGGGCGTTTTCAACACTCTCGACCTGGTGATATCGCGTAGCGCTAGGGGAGGAGGCTACGTGAAACCGCCGAGCTATGTTTTCGAAGGAGAACCCCCTTACAGGGTGGTGTATGTTTCGGGAAAATTGCATTTTCTGAGAAGGATGAGGCAGTCAATGATAGATGTAAACAAGTATATTGAATTACTGGAGAGAGCTAGGGCGGAACTTCCCGGTAAAAAAGATGTTGAAGCATGCCTGGTGAGCAATAAGTGAGAACCTACTGCTTCTTCTCTCCTTCCTTTTTCTTCTCTCCTGAAGCCTTCTTCTTACAAGGCATGTTCCCACCTTATCTTATAATATAGATTGAACAGTATTTAAACAAGGAGGTTTGAAAATTAAAAAAATCTGTGAAATAAGCTACTCCTCTATTCCCTCAGGCTTCTCAATATGCTTCAGCAAAGCCTTTTCCCGAATCATATTAATTATTTTCAATGCTTCAGAATACTCTGCATGTATCCCTTTCTTCGTGACAGCGGAGAGCTCGTCTTGAAGAGCCTGTTCAACCGTTTTACCTTCCAAAGTTATCTTCGTCTTTTCATAAATCAACGGATTGGGTTGGAGCACAGCAGCTTTTTTCAACACAATAGTGTTCTCATCAACTCCCAGGACTAGAGCAGCTCCAACCTCCTCGTGATCCAGCTTGACAAGATAAACATCATCACCATCCATGGTTGTGGCAATCTTTTCAACCACGTAGTTGATCGGCTTGGCAACTATTTCAGAAATCATGGTAATTAAGTGTTCAATATGCTTCTTAACCTCTTCCTTGGGAAGCTGTTTGTAAACCTCTATATCCAAGGTCTCCCATTTCCACAAAATCCTGCGTCCTTCCTCATCGACGTCGAACTCTATTCTAAGCCTGATAACATCGGTTTTATCGATCTTCAAATCCACGGTGAAAAGGTGGTAGAGCGCTCGGTTCAGCTTCCCTATTTCATCGTTTATAATCCTGCTCCATTCCCTATCTTTCTTCACAAGTGGTTGAAGTAAAGCGTAGAGGGCTCTACGCGTTTTAGTAGCGTATACTGCTGCGGGGATCAAGCCAGTATTTATCTTATTAGTCAACTCGCCCCCACTTAGATCGTTTTTTACATGCTCATATAAACTTTATTCATCAGGCTTCACGATTACTTCCTCATATATGTTTTCACAGGCTCTCTTCAGGGTGTTGTAAATCGGGCAGGTTGCCTTAACCTGGTTGATAATTGCATGGGTAATCCCCTCTTCAATCCCTGTAACACGGTACCTTATCCTGAGAGTTTTAAGACCTTCGCCTACACTGAATTCTGCCTCAACATCTATCTCGATCTTGGGTAGCTTTTTCATCAACATTTTCGCAAGCATTCCGAACATGAATGCTTCGCAAGAGGCGAGTGAAGCCAGCATGTACTCTAACGGGGTGAAATCGTTTCCCGCTCCGCCGAACTCAGGCAACTCGCTTGCCTCACGCAGTATGTTTCTAGCCCTTAACAATACGTTAGGGCTTCCAGAATCATAGGAGGCTTTCACTTCTACCTTAGGTATTTCAATCTTCTCCATCCATAACCCTTTAATAAGTATCAATAACAAAGTTATTAAACCTAACGAAAATAATAATACAGGAAACCTTGATAAAACACCTTAGGTGGTGGAATGGAAATAGATTTAACAAAGTCCGCTAGCTGTAGCGATAACCCAGTGTCGAGGATTCTCAGCTTATTGAACGAAGGCGTTGAAGATTTCACAGTGATAGTGCGAGCCGACGTGGTACCTTTTGATTTCGCGAAACTAGTGGCTGGTAAAAAAGGTTACGAGGTTGAAAAGCTGGAGGAGAAGGAAGTAATTGTTAAGCTAAGATTTAGAAAGAAACAGGGTGTGTGAGGTTTAAGTGGGAGACTCTGAGACCTGCAGGATCGTATTTGTTGATCTCGACGGAACCC
Source organism: Thermosphaera sp. (assembly GCF_059755995.1). NCBI lineage: Archaea > Thermoproteati > Thermoproteota > Thermoprotei > Desulfurococcales > Desulfurococcaceae > Thermosphaera > Thermosphaera sp. The sequence goes on from NZ_DBOUKL010000070.1 coordinate 14,068, forward strand.
TGTGGGACCATGAAGATGTTTCACAAATGAAGCCTCCGTTCAGGAAGATAGGTGAAGGCGTTATCACGGATTCCCACGGCTCAATTCTTAGAGTTAGAGAAGACATGCTTAAAATACTTAGCATTCTCAGGGAGGAAGGGGTCTTGCTGTCCACGTTGAGTTGGAACGACCCGGACATAGCTCTCCAGGCTTTGCAGGAGCTGGGACTTCGAGATTTGTTTCATTATCATGCAATAGAGTTTCATCCTAGAAAGGACTTGATGGCTGAGAAAGCCTTAGCATTCTTCGCATCTAGACATGGTTGCAAGGATTTCAAGATAGTTTACATTGATGACAGGGATATTCATTTTAAAGATTTCAAGGAGAGGTATCCTCGTACATGTTTTATAATGGCATGGAAGGATTTTGCCGGGTTTGAAGAGGGGTTGGAAAAAGTTAAAAAATGTTTATAAGACAACCTTCACTAGATTTCTGGACGCGTTACCATTATATCTTTGGCAACTAAGAAGGGTATTCTGGAGGGAGTTCTAACCTCCCACCACATGACATCATATCTTTCCCTGGTGCACCCGGTAGTGTTGGCTAAAAGTATTGGGAATGATGTTGAAAGCCTCACTCTGCCTACCTGGCCGACTACTTCTCCATTTTCCACATACAAGGTGGCGTCTCTGGAGACTGTTGAGAAAACGCCTTCAGCGTAGTTTTGATACCTGGTATACCAGTTGTTTGAGAAGAACACTCCTTTCTCCACGTCTTTGAACAAGTCTTTCTCGCTCAGCTCTCCAGGGGAGAGCTCTAGGTTCCATGGATGCGGGAACATCCATCCAGCATTACCTGTTGATTTAACACCCATTTTACTGGCTGTTGAAACATTGTGCAGGAGGCTCACCAACCTGCCGTTTTCAATTATTGGTTTATCAAAAGTTTCAACCCCTTCGTCATCAAATGATGCGAAACCTGGGAGCGTTGGATCCCTAGGTTTATCTAGGAGCGTTAAAGTTTCAGCAGCAACTTTTTCACCGGGTTTGTACTTCAGGAACATCGAGTAGCCCATTATCACCGCCATAGCAGAGGCCATAAAGGTGAGATAGTTCACCAGGTTTCCAACCACGAGAGGGGATAGGATGACAGTGTACTTGCCCGGTGATAAGTCCACTTTCCTGTTAGAAACCGTTGCTAGGTACCCGGCACGGTCGCCTACTTCAACAAGCTTCGGCTCGTTCAGCCTTGTCCCTCCATAAGCCCAATGACCACTGAATTCTCCTTTGAAAGCTCGTAAATACGCTTCGACGCTTGTCTTGGATTCAGACGCTTCAAATCCTTTGCTATTAAGGACGGCCCTGGTTTCATAGCCGAGCGTGAGAGTGCCGGCTACGCGGTCCACATTGTATTTTAAAGCCGCATCAATCATTTTGTATACTAGCTTTCCAGGCTCGTTTCTAGCTGACAACGCAATGGGGTCGACGCCACCTTCAACAGGTTTAACAACTCCAGGATCCGGTAACGGGGCATATATTTCGGCTTCCTCGATCTTCTCAGCCATCTTGGGCAGTTCTTCAACATCTTTCAGGAGTGCCTCCGGATCTCTTGTCGAGTATTCAAGTAGGAATAATCTCCTATTCTTTGCAAGCCTTAACATTACATCCGTGATCTTCCAGCTTTGAACCACAGAAGGCTCACTATTCCACAGCTTCACCATCACGTTGTCACGTGTAACAATGCTTACCGCTACTTCGTCAAACCTGCTCCTCAAGCTTTCAATTATTTTGCGTCCGAGCTCGAGATCCATGCTCATTAAGCCCTCACCCCCAGCGTGATCTTTTTCAACCTAACATTGGGCCCTCCAAACCATACGGGGACACCTTGGGAAGGCTCGCCCTTTCCACATGTCCCCGGGTAGAATACTAGGTTTTTATCAACCCCTACTATGCTACTGTAGAATCCCTGCGTCGTAATTTCCAATATAGGGTCTCTTACAGGCTCTGCGAGCTCTCCGTTTCTTATCAAGTATGCTTCTAATCCCACGTATCTCTGATTCCATCTTACATCGTCGATGTTCCACTCCATATAGGACTTGAGGTAAACTCCGAACTCTATGTCTTCTATAAGTTCCTCGAAATCCATGTCTCCGGGTTTGAAATAGGTGTTGCTCATTCTTATTATGGGCTCGGAAGCGTAATCCATGGCTCTCGCAGCTCCATTGCTCCTGGTGCCGAACAAGAAGGCTGTGTGCCTGTTGTGAAGAGGCTCGTGAATCAAACCCTCTTTATACAGGTATCTCGGCTTAGCGGGAACACCTTCGTCATCATAAAGGTAGAAGCCGTTGCTTCCCGGTATGGTGGGGTCTTCTATAACTGTTGCGTGCTCGTTGCCAATCCGGAACGAGCCTATCATCTCGAGCTTCACATATGATTCTCCTGCCTGCGCTGCTTCACGCCCCAGGATTCTATCAGCCTCCATCGGGTGTCCCGCAGACTCGTGGACGAGAAGCCCCACTATCTCCGAACCCACTACTACATCCACTTTCTCCCTAGGGGGTTGGACCCCATTTACTAGCACATTCTCCAACCGCTTCATCTCGTCCACAATGGCTTCAACAGGTTTCCACTCATCAATTAGCTCTAACCCTCCTGATGCCGCGAAGCTAACCATTCTCTGCAGTGTTCCTTTTTCAGGGCTAAATAGCACATTATTCGAATCAATATATATTCTTGGAACGATAGAGTGGATGAACGCGCCCTCGCTTGTAATTATCAGCTTCTCCTGGGTATGGGTTTCAAAGCTGAATGTTGAAACTGGTATTTTAGCCTTCGTCAACTCCTTTGTAAGAGTATTGTAGAGGGATGAACCCATTTCCACGACATCCTCTACCACCAAGTCCTCGAGCCTCCGCTTAACCATTACTTGGTAAGACGCTTTCCCAACTCGCTCATTAGAGAACTTGATAGGGTTTTTCCTTAGACTACTTAGCGATTTAGCCCTGGCCACAGCCTTTTCAACGGCTTCCAAAACGTTTTCTCGATCAATGATGTTTGTTGATGAAAAGCCGAGGGATCCGTTTATAAGAACTCTAATGCCGACCCCGCTCTTCCTGCTTGATCCCGCTCCAAGGATTTTTCCATTCCGAAGGCTCACTGCGAACCCGTAGTCCTTCTGAAACCTTGCCTCAACATATTCTGCTCCCAGCTCCGAGGCGTGTTTAATAGCCGAGTATAGGAGGGATTCGTCAATCATTACTACCATCCAGTTTTACGTATTCCCTGCGTCGATATATAAATACTTTTCTAACACAAAGCGTTATGTTAAAATATTGTTGTTGAAAAACTTTAACAATTTCATATTCCGAAAAGGAATTTCAAAGCCAGGCTTAACCCTGCAGAAACCACTATTGAGACAAAGGGGTGCTGTTTCAACACGTAAAGGATTATGAATGCTATCAGGAAGATACCAAGTGCTACAAAGTTTATCATTCCAGTGTTTTTCTCAAGCAAAACCGTCCTGCTCACGCTGATTAATGCGTATAGAATTAAGGCCACTACCGCCGCGTTAATCCCTCTGAACGCTGTCCTGACCACGGGGTGCTCCATGTATGGGTAGAGAGACAGCACTATCGCCATAATCACGAAGTATGGAACTGTGATCACTCCGAGAGTTGCTAAGAGAGAGCCGGGAATACCTCCCAGCTTGTAACCGATCCAGGTAGCAGAGTTGATGGCTATCGGCCCAGGTGTGCTCTCCGCAACTCCCAAAATTTCTACGAACTCTTGATCGCTGATCCAACCCTTTAGCTCCACTAGCTCTTTATAGAGAAGTGAGATGCCGCCGTACCCCCCGCCGAACATGATCGCCCCTATTTTCGCGAACTCTATGAAAAGCTCTAGAAGCGTAACCATGCTAATCCCCACTGGTTAAGTGAAATAGTGCTAATAAATATTTAAATAACACCATTCTTGTCACCTGCCTTGTTGTATTAGTTCCTTAATGAGAGAGGGAAGCATTCTATGCGATATAACTCTCCGAAAAGGTATGTTGAGCTCCCTGGCAGCTTTTTCATCGTAAACAGTGTCCCCTAGGAAACCTGCCCATCCTGCTTTAAGAGACCCTAATGCTTTTTCAAGTTGTCGCCTCCTATCCAGCCCATCCTCTCTCGTAATTATTAGGTCAACACAGTTTTTCAGGTTGATTTTTTCAAGCAAAGCGATTGCTGTTTTACTCGACCTGTTTGTTACTATTGCTATTTTAAAACCCGATTGGTGAAGGTTGCAAATGGTTTCAACGTTTTCCTCGTAATCGTTTGGCTCTAATCTATTTATTGATTCAAGCTCTTCCTTTTCAATAAGCTCCCATGCTTGATTCTTCAGTTCTTCGGGCACGTCCAGCTTTTCCAGCGAGAGGCCCAGTGGTCTAAGTTCTTCATTAACCCCTAGAAGCCTTCTCACCCTCTCCCTTAGGGATTCAAAGTCGACCAGGAAAGGTATTATTGTCCCATCTATGTCAAGAATTAAAGCTTTATCCATACAATTACCCTTAGAACGGTTTCTCAAGATATTGTGGAGGCTTCTCGTCAACGATGATTTCGCCTTTTTCAGTAACATAGCCGATCAACATCGCCTCCGTATTATATGCATACGCTATTCTCCCCTTGTTATCAACTAGGACGAAGCCCATAGTATCGCTTCCAACAGCCTCCGTTACCTCCCTTAGCACGTTGTATGCTGTTTTCCAAGCGTCTTCAAACCGTGGATATTCAAGGTGGGCCTTTAAACAAGGCATTGCCCTTATAATGTATTCTCCAATACCTGTAGCGCTACACGCTATATTATTAGATGCGTAGAAACCTGCGCCGGGGATGGGTGAATCCCCTACTCTCCCAGGTAGTTTAAACGAAACTCCCCCGGTGCTTGTTGCAGCCGCTAAAACCTGGTTATCATCTATTGCGACCGCTCCCACAGTGTCTCCGACATCAGCAACTTTTTTCAAAGCTTGTTTAACACTACTGTTTTTACCCAAGTATTCGACCAGTTTTCCACCATACTCGGTTTTTACCTCGTGTGAAAGAAGTTTTCTCAACGACTCGATATATCTTTCATATACATGTAATGGGGGAGGAGGTAGCAGGGGTAGGCCACGGAGCAATCCGTAGTTGTCAGCATCCTCACCAACAATTAACACGTGCGGGGTCTCTTCAGCAATGATTCTTGCGAGTTTAATTGGGTTCCTAATCCTTCTTACCCCTGCCACAGCTCCTAACAGCCCGCTGGAACTCATTAACCCAGCATCAAGGCTTCTACCTCCGTGAAGATCAAGCACTGAACCAACGCCCGCGTTTAAATAACCCGAATCCTCCATGCAAGCTACGGAAGAGATCACTGCTTCCACACTGTTGTTTGTCGTGTTCAGCACTCTCCATCCTTCCAGCGTGCAATTCCTGATCGCTTCAACAGCCTTCTCCTTAACCTTGGATTCTCTCCAAGAGCCGGCACCGCCGTGAAGGATTAAGGCTTTAACCATTGAATCACCAAGGTTTAATAATATACTGGTTTTAACTTTAAAATAGGTGGGAAAGTGTCGAGCGAGACGATACAGCAAACAGCTGGAGAGTTAGAGTCCCTTGTCCGGTCTTTCAAATTCGACAAGATCTCTCCATTTATCCACGTACTCCCCGGGATATTTATCACGGGCTTTATTCTATCCGTTTTGTTAATGCTGGTGGAAGCATTATCCTTAAACCTTACACTATTCACGTCTTCTATCGTTTCATCATTCCTTATAGCATCACTGCTTTCCTCTAGTGTGAGCACGTATATCCTCTTGGATAAAGTGATCAACCATCTTTACACGAGCGGCGTGACCACATATTATTTCTTAGGAGGGGGGTCTTTCAACGCATCTCTATATTACCTGAAAAACAGGCTTTCAAAGGCTAAGATACCTTCACCTGCTACGGGACTAGTACTCTCATTTGTGACTGGTGGTTTTTCATACCCTATAATTATAAGCTTGGTTGAAAAAACGCTTAGAGACCATATGATCGATGAGGAAGAGGCTCTGCTGGGCAAGAAACTCACACCGTATTTCTTCACGGAGCGCATCATTGTTGAAATAGCGCTTGTTTTCCTCACTCTTGGCACTTATTTAATTTATCAATCATTCAGAGTAGTGAAAACCTATAATAGTCACATTGAAAGAGTACACTCCACCCACCCCAACCCCCCTCCTAGGATAGAGTATGAAATCACAGCTTACGAGCCTGCGAGGCCCTTAGTGTTTTTCATAGGCCTTCTTCTAAGCTTCAGCTCACTCCACGCTGTGCTAGGATATCTCGGGTTGCCCTCGATTTTTTTAATGAATTTTGGCATAGGCCTCGCATGGAGTTTCGTGAATCAAAAACTCAGGAATAATAGCATATCCAGGATTCTCCTTGTTAATGCGGGATTAATTTATCTAATGATAATGTTGTCAATGATGATAGGTGTAGCAGGGTACAGGACGTATTCTCTAATATTCAGGGAGTCCCTGGAAGGAATTTCATCTCTCCAGGATTTACCGGTTCTCAGCCTGTCCGGTGCTATCTTCTTGAACAACATGGGGATCGCTTTAGCATCAATTACTCCTTATTTAGGCACGATTCCGATGAGCATAGGTGTTAACAATGCTGGACTGGTAATAGGTAGTTTAACCCCTGAAAAGCTTACAATTGGAGACTACAGTCCACTCCTCTTATTAATCATGCCACATGCGATCCTTGAATTGGTTAGTTATTCATTCTTCGTGACCTTTGCCTTTACCTGGAGAAGACCTAACTCCTGGAGGCTTGTTATACTAGGGTTGCTTATATTGGCTCTAGCGGCTCTAGTTGAAGCGTTCACTATAAAAATTAAATAATCAAATACCTTGTACTTCGACAAGCTCGCGTGGAGGATTAACCGCTAATGCTAACGCACCGTATAAGCCAACATCATCTCCGAAGCCTGTTGGTTTAATGATAGGCATTGAGGTTACAACATCGTTCTCCAGCCCGCTTATCATTTTCTCGAAGAGTATGTCCTGGTTGTTAAGAAACACTCCACCCCCTATGACCAGGAGCTCCGGATCGTAAGTATTTATTATGGAGGCTATACCTGCCCTCGAGGCTTTCACGTACAAGTCAACTACTAGCACGCCTAAACGGTCTCCCCGCCTATAGTATTCGAAAACATCCTTAGCGGTAGCCTCAGGGTGATTCACTAGAAATTCTAGCAAATCTGAATTAATCCCGTGTTTTGAAGCAAGCCATTTCGCCACCTTAGGAATGTTTATCCCGCCTGCGAAAGCCTCCCAGTGCCCCCTTCCCCCGCACCCGCATTCAAGCTCGGAATTGAAGTCGATAACAATGTGGCCTACCTCGTGAGCGTTGCCTTCTTTACCAATCAGCAAGTGGTTGTCAACTATGACTCCCGCTCCAATACCGGTGCTTAGGGTGAGGTATATGAGGTTTCTGAACGGTTTTCCCAAGCCGTAGTTTTTCTCGCCCCACGCAGCGGCCACGGCATCGTTTGCTACTATAACCCTTGCCTTAAAGTACTTTGTTAAAGGCTCGAGAAGTTTTATCTCCTTAAACGGGAGATTCGTCGGGTTCACGGCTACGCCTCTTTTTATGTCCAATGGGCCGATGGATGCGACTCCCACGGCTTCAATATTTTCAATATATTCAGGAAAATGTTTTATTGCGGCTTCCCAAATAAATCTCGCAATAGCGTATTCATCCCCTTGTTTAGGGGTTGTCTCAACGATTTTTTCAATAATCGAGTCTTTAGAGCAAACTGCTATTCTGGTTTTAGAAGCGCCAAGATCTATTGCAAGATAATACTTCATTCCAAGTATCCCTTAAATCACGTACTCTGCTGTGGCATTACTTTCTTGAAAAGTATAGGAGCATTCCTTATGTTGTATCTTTCAAGCACTCCTAGTTGAACCCTTGCGGGATTTTCAATTCTAAACCCGAACTCCTCAGCCACTTTCGAGGCGGCATTAGGAATCACAGGAGCCAAAGTTATTGTTGAAACCCTAATAAGCTCTAGCAGACTGTAAAGCTCCTTGCTAGGATCTTCCTTCTCCCAAGGCCTCGTGTTGTTAACGTAAGCATTACCCTCTCTTAAAAGCTCCATTATTTCAATAATTGCGCCTGGCACGTCATAATTCCCCATGCGCTCAAGGTAGGTGTTTAGCCTGAGGGTTATCTGCTCATTCAGTTTCTTATCAACCTCTCTTCTATAGATTTTACCCTTTAATTTCTTCATTGCTAGGGCTCCCACTCTTCTGACAAGATTTCCGTACGTGTCTGCTAATTCATCGTTGTATATGGCATCCATTAATTCGAATGAAACCTCACTGTCTTTGCTCATATTGAATACTCGAGATAGTATGTATCTAACTCCGTCAGGGCCGTTGTATCTTGAAAGCAGATCATCTATCGAAATAACATTTCCAGCGCTCTTACCGATTTTCAAACCTTTGTTTATCAGGAACGCGTGTACAAGGACTTTTTTAGGCAGAGGAATATCTAGTGCTTTAAGGATTGAGAACCAAACAGCTGTGTGGAACCATAAAATATCTTTCCCAACAACATGGTGGACGTTTACCCAATATTTCTCGAACCTTGAGGGATCTGTGGCATATCCTGCCCCAGTTATGTAGTTCAATAGGGCATCAAACCATACGTATATCACGTAACTCGGGTCGAAAGGTACTTTGACGCCCCATGAAACCCTTTCAACAGGCCTTGCAATAGATATGTCTCTCAAACCCTCTTTTTCTATTCTAGAAGTAACTTCAAGGGAATACTCCTCAGGATAGACAATTTTATCGTTTCTTAAAACCTGAAGCAAGAAATCCTTAAACTCGCTTAGTTTGAAATAATATGTTTCCTCCTCTAGGTATTCCAAGGGTTTGTTGTGAATGGGGCAGTAAGGCTTGCCCTCTACTTCAACGTATTCTCCAGGTAAATAGTATTTTTCACACTCTACGCAGTAGAACCCGCCATACTTGTCCTTGTACACATAGCCTTTTTCATATAGTTTTCGAAAACTATCCATCACAACCTTCTCGTGAACACTATCCGTTGTGCGGATAAAGTAGTCATACGATATATTCAGCCTTAACCAATAATCCCTGTACACTGTTGCCATTTCATCAACAACTTCCTTAGGGGTTTTACCTAGTTTTTCCGCGAATCTCTGAATTTTCAGCCCGTGTTCATCATTGCCTGTTAAGAAGAAAACGTCTTTTTCAAGAAGCCTGGCAAACCTTGCAAGCACGTCAGCGTAAACTGTTGTATATGCATGCCCTATGTGTGGCGGGCCATTGGGATAGTATATGGGTGTTGTAATGTAAAACGTGTTCATTGCTTCCCCCTATTACTTTCATTTTATCCTCGTTGACGCTTTTAAAATCACTACTGTTTAATATATTCTTCAATTTTTGCAACGTACTTATTTACCTGCCTTCTAGCGTATCGTATGAAGAATTTGAGCAACAGTCTCACGGGGAGATTAGCAGGGGATTTCAAGTAATACTTGTTCATAATGTCTTCAGCCCAGTATATGGAGTGATTGTAAATTTTCAACAGCGCATCCACATGCTCCCGTTTCAAGTGGTCTCTGATGAACCATTCTCCACTCTTTAAAGACCCCATTGGCACGAAGAACATTGGAACTATGAGGCTTCTGTAGTTTTTCAACCTCTCTATTAGCTCAATTGTTTTAACCACGTCATCTCCTGTCTCGCCTGGGAATCCTAGAATAACTGTTGCTGCGGGAATGATAGAGTTTTCATGCATTATTTTGAAAGCGTCTTCGACAACGTCGGGCCAGTCCTCTATGGGATAGGGGAGTGACTTGGCACGCATTATTTCCTGAGCCAGTCTTGGAGAGCCTGTTTCAATACCGACTTCAACCCCGATAAACCTTCTAGAGTCTGTTAGAATATACTCATGCATAAGTTTCGAGATAAGCCCATGATTTTCCTCCGCGTATTTCAAAGCCGATAGACTTACATGAGACCATGCGAACGAGCCGTTTTCTCCCACGAGTTTCAATACCTCCTCGTGGAGTTTGATTATAGCTTCTGGACGGGGTTTAACGCCGTCTGCATGGTAGAGGAGGATGTCTTCGCTGTGGAGAATCGTTCCCTTCACCCCCGCGGTTAAATTCACCTGGACTTCTTTCACGATCTTATCCAGCGGTATGAATCTGAGGGGTCTCAAGGTGACGCTGCAGAACTTACAGCCTCTCGGACAACCTCTCATTATCTCCACGAGCCCATTTACGCTTCCTCCCTTAATAATGGGGATTTCGTCAACGGATGGGACATCACCCGATCCTATGTAAACGTATTTCGGGAGAGGCTCGTTATTTAATGCTTTCTCAACCAGGTCGACGATGATTTTTTCAGCCTCTCCGTCTACTACTGTGTCAATACCCCACTCTATGAACTTCCTCACCTCGTAAAGCCATTGCCAAGCTGCTGGACCGCCAGCAATGATCCTCACGCCCTTTTTCTTCGCCTTGCGGACTTCCGGCTTGTTCATTAACTTAATAAAGCTTCTCCGGTTCAGCGGTTCTTTCCCAGTTAAACTCCACCATTCGCTGGTTGGAGGGCCATAGCCAAAGTAATCGTGGTGGCTCAGCATTAATACCTTCATCGAATCCAGGTGCTTTCCTAAATGATCAGGGTCAATGATCGACGCCTTGAAGCCTTTTTCTTTAAGAACCGCCTCGATCTTTCTCATCCCATAAGGTGCTTCCCTGGGCTTCCCTTCATCGTCCACTTCAACCTTGGGGGATGCGATATACATCCATAAGCTTTCAGGTAGAAATATAGGCGGCGCTGTAGCGACGAATCCGAGGAATTCTCTTCCATGATGATTACTCATCATTGTCCTATCGGATGTTAAAATAATCTCATAACCCAGGGATCTCCACCTCCACAACCTCTGTTTTCGTCTCAGAGAGCTGCCCGGCTATGCTTAGTGCTACTTCTTTACGTGTCTCGGGGAAAACAATGTAAATCCGATTAGGATTGTGTTTTTTAAGAACCTCTAGATTCGAGCGCAGAACAAAGAACGATAATGTTAATATATGGTTTAAACTTATAATTGATCTTAACTTTTCCACCTGTTTTTCAATGTTTTCACCATTCAACCAGATGTAAATGGATAGCCTTTTCTTGCGTTCTCTAATGCTTATCTTCAACAAGGCATCATAAAGGCGAGAGGCATCAGCGCTGGGTATAAGGATTACTGGAACACTAGCGTCGAACATTATGTTCACCTTTTATATCCCTGAAAGTTTCTAAGTAAAGTTTCAGAAACTCCGGGTTCTCAGTGAGGTTTGCAAGCTGGTTTAAGGAATCAATTAAATTGTTGATGTGCTCTCTCAGCGCTTTTAACAATCCCTGATTATTAACTATGAAGTATTTCTTCTTTCTTTCAACATAGAAATCAACGATTTCTCTTGCATAGAGTAGTTTCAAAGTCTGCGATAGATGACTCTTAGCATAACCTGTCTTTCTAGAGAGCTCAGTAAGATCGAGAGGCGTCCCGCTAGTTAGTAGGACCGACAGAATTATCCCCGCTACCGGGGGGAGCCCTAGCAGGGTCATCAATTTCACAAGGGGTTTCATGAAGCTCCCTGAACAATATTATGAACGTTCAGTATTTAAAGAATTTTTGATAAAAAATATAAGGTAATGGCTTAGGTTAAGATACGGGAAACTTTAACTACGGGTGCATTGCTTCCTTTCAAGCTTTCGAGACTTAGTCTCAGCTTGTCTTGTGTTGAAACAATATCCAGGTTTACGAATAAGCTACTAACATATAGTAGGTTAGCGAGCACAATGCTAGCATAGTACTTTGAGAACAATCCATCAATGTTTATCGTCTTGTGTTGATGACCCACGTAGACACAGAGAACTTTATCGCTGCAGACATTTATGGTTTGCCACGCGTTGTAAGCCTTCCTATCGGCAGTCATTAATATGGCCTTCTCTTCGTGGATATTCTGGGCTACAACAGCTATTGATGCTTCGCATGGAGGGCTAACAGCCGGTATTTGAAAACTTCCATAATACTTTTTAACTTCATCAATAGCTCTATTAGCGAGCAAAGCCATTACGTAGGAGTATAGGGATAAACCTTTGGCCTCTCCCGCGGACTCAGCGACTTTTCCATTAATCTCTGCTTCAGCACAGATCGGTATGTAAATTCTTAAACCATCTATTGACGACCAGGGATGACCGTTCTTTATGCTCGCCTTTAACAAGGTCACATGGAATCCTTGATAAAACATGTTGGTGTCTGGGAGAAGACCGATAGGCTTCTTAACCTGTCTAACCAGGTCGATGAGGAAGCTGTGAATCTTCCAGCCTTTATATTCTCTGTGCTCCCTGGTTTGATCATCCCTACGTATTTCAACACGTGAAGGCTTCATTTCTTTAACAATCAAGTCCACAGCTCCAGTGTATCTCTGAATCTGCATCAGAACCCTATCTAGCAATGTCTTATCAACATCACTATTCTGCTCATGTATCATGTTCGATATGATTTTCCAGCTGTCATACATCATAGTCACGGCTTCTTCGGAAGGACCGGTTTTAGTATCCATGGTTAGAAGTAGTTTCTTCTCATCACTTCCCGGTAGGGAAGCGTAAATGCTTAACCTATCTCCTTCGCTCGGGACATGCCTCTGTCCTTCATAGAATGATTCAACCAGCCCTTTACCTGTAATGCTGTTTAGGATATTGGATATCTCCATGAATACGTACTTGCTACCCTGCCATCTTATTTCGCGAGGTAGGTCCAAGTACTGGTTGCTCTGATTGGATGGTTGGGCTGGTTCAACTTTTCCGTGAATATAGAGTTTGTGAACCCATCTAGGACTGTATGGGTATGGGGGTAATCCTGGAAGAGGTATTATGTCAACGTGTGTGAAAACGATTTCGATATTTAAACGATTCTTCTCCTCCATGATTCCTCCTGCGAAAGGACCAGACATGGCTGATATATCAATGTATAATTTGTTTAGCTTGCCTTCAAGGGATTTAATAAGACTTCTCGTCAAAAACAGGTTTTCAAAAATATTATCTTTCAACAGGCTTTTCGACATTATGTTGTCGAAGTATATGTTAACGTCTGAGGGAAAACTATCCATCACGTTCCTTATGCTTTCAGCCGTCTCCCTACGCGTGATGATTATGAAATCGGTGATATCCAGCTCTTCCTTCAACCTGCTTATTACTGTTGGTACGACGAAAGGATGAATGTCAACGGGAAGTAGCATTGTTTTATCAGGACTGACTTTCCCTC
>NZ_DBOUKL010000071.1:0-5510 GCF_059755995.1 Thermosphaera sp.
CATTACTGGTATTCCAACGACACTGAAATCATATGGCTCGACCCTAATGAAATACCAGGAATAGATTGCCAACTGATCGGCGTTTTGAAAACCAGTAAAAACCCGGATCTTGCTGAAAAAGTTTTGAAAACCGTTCTAGAGCATGCAAGTAAAAGCGGTGAATTGAGCAAACTAGGTTATTATCAAACAATTGAGGAATTAGAGAGAAACACTCCATACCGTGAACATGCTTGGCAGGTTCCCGTAGCCTGCCAATATGGTGGGGCTCATGGGTGAGTTAACTCCTCTAAGCATGGTGGCGGGGTTCATAATAGCCTTTCAGCTGATAATTATTGGGACAGTTTTCTACGTAGCACTCTCAAGTCCTTTATCCAGTACTGAACTGCTTCAAGAGATAAAAGAGTCTGCAATACTCTCCGTTGAAACATCCTTGATAACCACCACTATAGTTTTAATGCTCAGCATACCAGTCGCTTACTGGTTCTCGCGGCAGGATTTGAAAGGCAAGCACGCCCTTAGGGCGTTGCTGAGCATACCATACGTTCTTTCCCCATCAGCCAGTGGTTTAATACTCCTAACATTCCTTGTTAAGAACCCTCTTGGAAGAACCCTTAATGAGTCCTTGGTTATAATTAATAGTTTTAATGGGATTGTCGTCGCGCAGTGTTTCCTCGCCTTCCCTATCGGACTAATATATTTTGCAGCTGTTTTCAAAACCATTTCGCCATCCCTGGAGGAGGTTGCGAGAACACTAGGCTATGGTAGAATAGAAGCCTTGTACAGGATTTTCCTTCCATCTCTGAAACCCCAGGTGGTATCCGGGGCTCTCCTCGTTTTCGCGCGCGCTTTCGGCGACTTCGGGGCCTCGCTAATACTTGGAGGAGGAATAAGGGGAAGGACGGTCACTCTCCCAATAGCATTGTATTTTGTTAACCAATACGGGGACATCATATTGTTGGCTTACGCTTTATCCAGCTACGTACTCATAGCCTATATGATTTTATTTTTAACCAGTATGTTAGAGAGGTGAGCAGTGATGCTTGCAGTGGAGGAATTAACAGTAGCTTTTGACCGTGTTCCAATCATAGAGGATATCTCGTTCCGATTGGAGAAGGGGGAAATTGCTGTTTTAATGGGTCCCAACGCCTCGGGTAAGACAACCCTGATCAAAGCTATTGCCGGGCTGGTATCCCCGCTTAAAGGCAGGGTAATCCTTGAAAACAACCTTGTATTCAAGGCCGATGGGAGTAGTGGCCGAGCAATAGTTAATATTCCCCCGCATCTGAGGCAAATAGGCTACGTACCATCGGACTACGCTCTCTTCGACCACTTGACCGTGCGGGATAACGTTATGTTAGGGCTTGCCAAGAAACCTCTCAGCAAGCATGAGAAAGAGGAGAAGGTTAGAAGTATTTTAGAACTGATGAACTTGGAGAAGTATTCTAACACGAAGCCGCCGGCGCTCAGCAGCGGGTTGAAGCAGAAAGTTGCGCTGGCAAGGGCTCTTGTAACAGAGCCTAAACTCCTTTTGCTCGACGAGCCGTTCTCATCTATTGATCCGGCGAGTAAACCCTTACTCCGTTTAGACTTAAAAAAGCTTCTAAACTCGTATAGGATTACAACAATCATTGCAACACACGATGTTGAGGATGCATTCTGGTTCCGGGGTAGGGTGCTTGTACTAACTGGGAGGATGATCACTCACAACTCCCCCTTCCTCTCCGACGACACGGTGGAAGACGAGTATTTGGCGAAATCTTTAGGGTTCAACGTGCTTGAAGGAAGGATTGTTCGAAACGTTGAACCTGGAAAATACCTCGTAGAAGTAGGCGAGTCCCTAGTACTCGCAAAAACGAATAGTATTGGGAGAAAACTTGTAGAAGGAGGCTTAGTCAATATTGTTTTCCCGCCTAATGGTTTAAGATTAACCCCAGAGTGCCAGGAGAGTATTAAGGTAAATGCCCTAAAAGCTTATTTGTTAGATGCGGTTGAAAAATTCGGACAAGTAACACTTGTGTTAGAGGTTGGTTCGTTGAAAGTTCGAGCAGACGTGTCTCGTGGAGAATGGGAGAAACTACGTGGCGAAGTCTCTAAGAATTGTCTAACAATTCTCCTCCCTGAGAACTCTATTTCAGTAATAGAAAAGTACAAGTCCAATGGTGATGTAGATGCTTAAAGATCTTTTTGGAAGAACGGTGGATAGTTTCAGAGTAGTTGTCACGTCAAGATGTAATTATAACTGTATATTTTGCCATAGGGAGGGTTTGACTGGTTTAAAAAGAATGGAAGTACTGACCCCTGAGGATTACCGCTATCTAGCATACGTTTCCTCTAAACTCGGAATATCTTACTTTAAAATCACAGGGGGTGAGCCGCTGATTAGAGAAGATATTTCTGCTATAGTTAAAGGGATTCGGGAATATTCAAAGGAAGTCTCCCTATCTACGAACGGCTATTTTCTGAAAAAGCTGGCCGGAGCCCTCGCTGATGCAGGACTTGATAGAGTTAACGTTAGTGTTCACTCGTTTAACGATGAAGTCTATCAAGCCATTACACGCACAAAGGCTAACGTTAAGCTAGTTCTTGAAGGAATCGAACAAGCCATAGAACACGGTATCAGGGTGAAGATAAACTTCCTCGCAATGAAAATAAACATCGGAGAATTTGAGAAGATACTTGAATATGCCTCATCGAGAGGGGTTGACGTTAACGTTATCGAGCTTATTCCTCTCGGAACCCCTTACAACGTTTACTTAGAGCAGAGAACAAGCCTTGACCCTATTGTTGAAAAATTAACGCAGAACTCCTCAAGCATGGTGATCTCCAGCTTTCAAAACAGGCCTGTTTACACATTACCTTCAGGCATAAAAGCAACTGTGATAAGAGGTTATGGAAACCCAGACTTGTGTGCGAGATGTTCAAGGCTGAGGCTAACCCCGGAAGGGTGGATTAAAACCTGTATTTTCATGGAGGACCCGTTCATTGATATTAGTAAAGAATTAAAGAATAGGGATGAGTATGGAGTAGTTGAGAAAATTAAAAAAGCCGTCTCCCTTAGAAAGCCCTATTTCGTGAGGAATCAGCCATGAGTGTTCACATGGTTGATATCTCGGGAAAACCCGAGTCTCAGCGAGAAGCTATTGCAACCGGTTTCATCAAGCTGAAGAAAACCACTGTAGAGTTAATAAGAAGTGGAAAAGTGGAGAAGGGAGACGTTCTCGATGCATCAATCATTGCGGCAATTCTTGGTGTTAAGAAAACCACGGAACTACTTCCTCTGACACACAACATACCAATATCTAATGTTAAAGTAGACTTCTCTATTGAAGAAGAAGGAGTTCGGGTCTACGTGACCGTTAAAACAACCGCTAAGACAGGGGTTGAAATGGAGGCTTTGGCAGGGGCGACAGCGGCATTACTCAACATATGGGATATGGTGAAAAAGTATGAGAAGGATGAAAACGGTCAGTACCCTGAAACAGTGATAACTGATGTAAGGGTTATTTCTAAAGTCAAGAAGCCCCTGGGTTGATTAATGATGAAGGTTAAAGTAAAGGCGTACTCCATATTTACCGAGAAAGTTAGGGAGGGAGTTTTTGAGGTGGATGATGGTTTAACCGTTAAAGATTTGATTGAAATCCTTCTCGGCGGTTTAGAGTATAGGGGGATTTCTCCAGTGGTTTTCGTTAACAAGGAAAAAGCAGACTTAAACAGGGTTTTGAAAGACGGTGATGAAGTGCTTCTAACTCCTCCTTTTTCAGGTGGCTAGGATGGTGTTTGTGAGCGTGAAAATCTTAGATAAGGAGGAGCCTCTCGCGCTGGACTCGATAATGAGCGAGCTCGCTAAAGCCGACCCGGATCACTATGTAGGCGGTGTAGGATTGTTCATAGGGTTAGTTAAAGGGGATGTTAACGGTTCGACAGTGTTCTCACTGGAATACTCTGCAATCAAAGACATGGCTGAGAGAGTGATGAGCCAGATAGCTTACGAGATTGCTGAGAAATACGGTCTTCAAGGAATACTGATATATCACCGGGTAGGGGAGTTGAAGCCCGGCGAGTTAACCTTAGTAATAGCTGTAGCCGGTAAAAGCCGAGTTAACGTGATGCCGGCTCTCGCTGAGGCGTTAGAAAGGGTTAAAAAGGAAGTCCCGGTTTTCAAGCTGGAGCACAGGTGTGACGGAGACTACTGGATTGTTGGTGATTCAACAAGAATACCCAGGGAAAAGGGTTAGCCAAAGACCGCGATCTCCTTGATAATCTCTCCTTTAACGAATCTCTCATAGTTCAGGTTTTCAAATTCTTCAACAACGGGTTTCCCACCAGTCATGTACTCAGCAAGTGCCTCGGCGACAGCAGGGGCCATCATAAAGCCGTGTCCGCTGAAGCCTGCCGCGACATATAGTCCTTCAACTTCCTTAATCGGCCCTATGATAGGGTGGTGATCAGGGGTCATATCGTAGTAGCCGGTCCAGTATCTCAGTATATAAACCTCTCTCAGCCATGGGAAGTACTCGGTCCAAACCTTAGCCGCTTTCCTCAGAAATTCCAGCTTATTAGAAGCCTCGACATCGTACTGCTCAGGGATGTCCGCACCAATGTAGAAGTTGCCGTGTAGGAGTTGAAGTATGTACGAAGACGTTGACCAATCAATTATTAACGGCTTGATGAATGGCTTAAATGTTTCAGTAACCATTACATGTTTCGGAAGATTCCTAATGGGGAGATCGATCCCTATTGTCTTCAAGAGGCTTCTAGACTCGCCGCCCGCGGCCACGAGAACCTGATCCGCGTTTATGACTCCTTTATCCGTGGAAACCCCTTTAACAGTGTTATTCTCAACTATTAATTTATTAGCCTGGGTACGGGTAAGGATTGAAACACCTTGTTTTCTCAACACTTTTAACGGATTCAACACTGCTTCGAAGCAGTTTGCCTTCCCAGCCAAGGGGTCGTGAACTGCCGATATGATTTTATGGGTTCTCATGGTGGGTACAAGCTCTTGGACCTGGCTAGGCCCTATCATTCTTGTGGGGACTCCTCTTGAGTTTTGAAATTCGACAACTTTTTTGAAAAACTCCACATCCGGTTCCCTTGTAAGAACCCAGAGGTAGCCATCCCGTGAGTATTTAATACCGTACTTGGATGATAAAATAGGCCAGAGCTCGATGGCCCTTTTCATGACTTCTACATGTTCCCTGCTCGTGAAGCTTGCTCTAATACCTGTAGCACATCTAAAACTCCCGCCTGTGCCTGGATAATTCTTCTCGATTATAACAATATTTTGAATACCCTTCTCAAGCAGAGCCGCTGAGGTTAGGACGCCTATAACACCTCCGCCAATAACTGCTACCTCAGCTTTCACGACCACCACCTACAAAGTTTTTCAACTTAACCGGGTGAATGGGCGGGCGGTTACTTGGTAAAAAGACTTCTTCAAAAGACTTTCCTGTTTTCTGCATGAGAATCCTGGCAATCATTAACAAGCAAGTAGTCCCTTGGCATGGGCC
>NZ_DBOUKL010000072.1:0-9624 GCF_059755995.1 Thermosphaera sp.
CGTCAGGACTGCTCATCTACTCTGTGCAGGATATTGGAAGGCAAGGCGTGTATGGTGCCGACGTAGCTATTTCTTACGTTGTTGGAGGACTAGCATTCCTCCCTATAGTGCTCACAATGATTCAGGTAGGAATGTACGTGAGGGATATCGGGGGACCGTACGTCTTGATATCTAAGACAATTTCACCCTACATGGCCTTCTTATCAACAGCCTTCTACATGTTTGCTAGCGGCGCGCTTCTCACCATAGGTTTTCTAACATCTCTTTCCATCGAGTTTTTATCCACACCAATATATCTCGCCGGATATTACTCCGGGAACGGCTTCCTGACAGGGCTCGGCCTGGTTCTAAACTCAACGGTTTCCATGATGGTTTTCTCAGTCATTATGGTAGCATCAATCTGGATGATCAATACTGGTGGATATGGTGCTGTTAGAAAGGCTTTATACTTCACCACTCTACTCCCCCTTACAGTTTTATTCACCCTCTACGGCTTCACAATACTATCTTTCTCAACGATTTCATTAGCTGAGAATGACATTGTGGGGTTCCACAGTATTGCGGGAATAGTGTTTAACGGTGAGGAAGCTGCACAGCATTTTCTACAGCCGCTTTTAACCGCGGATATTAGGTCGGCCACTTTAAACTACGCCTTAATAGTTTTCTGGTCATACCTGGGTTTAGAGATACCAGCGTTTCTCTCGGGCGAGGTAAAGGAGCCTGAGAAAGCCTATGTAATCGGAGGGTTCACGGCTTATTTCACGGTAATTCTAACCTATCTCTTCTCAAGCAGTGTTGTGAAAGCAGCGGGGGTCGAATCACTCGCAGCATACTCATACCTCTATTTTAACAACCCTGATTTGCTTCAAAGGTTTATCACCCTTGAAATGATACCGCAGCCTTCACTTTTCCTCCCATTTTATCTAACGCTTCGCAACCCCTTACTGATTACACTGCTTGGCTTCGCAGGCTTCCTCTTCTTTTTCAACACGGCTTTGACTTCATGGGCTTCATCCTTAAGGGCGATTCATGCTTTATCCCGCGACGGCTTCATCCCAAGCTACCTAGGCGAGTTCGACGCAGAGAAAGGAGTCTACCCGGGGGCTAACAACATAGTTTTCGCCGGCTCACTAATCGGACTTGCCTTGGGATTGATCTCTCGGGAGTTTAAGACCATTCGCTTAGCATTGCTCAGGGTTTTCAACTTCTCCTACGGGGTAATGATCACGCTTCTAGGGTTCTCACTGGCTCTTTACGGCATAGTTTCTATAGCGGAGACCGCCTCTAAGTACGGGAGGTATAAAGTCACTCTCACCGTTATCTCGGGCTTGTTATGCTCTCTCATAGGTTTGGTGATCACGGTGAGCACAGGGGTGGGGGCAACCCTCTATGATTTCATAGGAATAGTGATCGCGGGCTTGCTTATCTCCACGTTGCTGTTAATCTCGGTCCTACATGCTTCAAGGAGGTAGCCTTTCATAGGTCCGTAAAACCCACATTGTCGCGACCACAGCGTTGAGAATGGAGAGAAATAAGAGTGGAATAGGGGATAGTACGATGTTGGCTAGAGGCGGTATCTCCATGCTTATTCTCCCAAGGATCAAGATTCCAGCTGAATTTGTCTCGACATACTCCCCGATAAGGGATTCAACCACTCTCCCTATGTAAACGATGTGAGTCATGTAGAAGAAGGTTGTGGAGAATATGGAGGCCAGGGAGGTCGGGAACATTAGCCTGGCTAGTAATGGATTATGCCTCCTGTAGACCCAGTATGTAACTGAATTGAGTCCTAGGACGAGTAGGAAAAGACTGTTCAAAGTGATCGGTATGCTGAGGCTTACGGCTTTCTCAAGCTCAGGTATTCTGACCAGTGTATCACCTATTTTCAACTGGTAGAAGGAGAAGGCTATGAAGCCCTTTAATACCCCGTCCAGGATGTAAAGAGGTATTATTAGCACGAGGAGTATGGTTAAGCTGTAGACTATTGCAAAGCATCCTGCAATAAACTGATAGGCCAGTAAATTATTCTTATTACTTGTCAAGCCTCCCCACCCATGTAAGGGTCTGGTTCATGAAGGTGTATCTTACTTCAACGTAGCCTTGTGTTGTAATCCCTGCGAGGTCGATTTCCCTGGTCTCAAAAGGCTTGAGGGTGAAGCCAGGTGCAGAGAATTCTCTAACCTCACCCATATACTGGACTCTTAGACCTTCAACGTTGCTCCTGATCTTGTAGCCGAGTATTTCAATGGGGACGGGATTAGGGTTAAAAATCACTAGTTTATCATTCACTACTGATAAGACGGGTTTTTTCCAGTCTATTACAAAGGGGTATTTCCCTATTAGGAATCCCTGGTCTAGTGAAAGTCTTAGCTTAACCATGAAAGCTGAGAGATTGTTAACGTAAAGTTGCGCGTAAAACTCGGCGGGCGGATGAACCAGAACTTTATCGCCATCGATATAGTAGCTGGAGCATTGCATTGTTAATGATTGAGCAGTTAAAAGACATTCCTCAACCCCCTTTATTCTCAACCCCGTCGAGTGATAATCTATGGTTAATGCTGAGTAACCGGCTTCTGAGAATAATCTTGCAAGGCTCATGCTAGGAAGCGATAGCTTTGTCAGAGCCGGAGGGGTTTGCAAAACATAAATAGTGAGGTAGGTAAGATTAAGTAGCAGAAAGATAAGGAACACGAATGTCTCCATGACAAAGGCTTGTTTAAGACCTTTCCACGGACTTACTGGGAAGAAGACGAATATGAGTGATATCACGATTAATGGAAGCCATATTAGCAACGGTATGGCACCTATTACTTTAAACCTTATAAGCTCGGTCGAAAAAGGGGGGTCGTTAGAAGGATTATAATCGCCCTTGGTAATAGCGTATGTCCCGTTCACCAACATTAGCCTATGTACGACACATGTTGATACATCGACACAATAGATTACCACGTCTCCCTCCTTATACGAGCTAATGAAGGATCCCACCCCAATAACAAGGTCGCCCGGCTTTAGCGTGGGATACATTGAAAAGCCTGAAACTGTGAAAAAACCTAGCGGGGTTGGGATGAATCTTGCTCCAATGCTAAGACTGACTATGAGAATTAGGTATACTATTCGGATAATTCTTCTCGTCCTCTCCTTCACGATTTTTCACCTCCTAAACCGTAGAGAGTAAGAGGATATGATACGCAGACAGACTTACTCGAAAAACAGTACTCAACAGAGAGTTTAGCCATGTAGACGCTTCTGAAAAAGAGTCCGCTTACAACTACTTTTAGACCTTTCTGTCGGAGGGTCAAGGTAGAGGTGTGAGGGGATATTACCTCTCCGTTCACAATCGTTATCGGGGATGAACTCATGCTTGAAGATTCCAGCGTTATATTGAATGTAGCCTTCCCTACCGCTTCAATAGATTCTAGGATGAGGCTTACGTCAAACTCTTCTGCGGAGACAGGATAAAGTTGAATTACGCTCAGTCTCAACTCGGAGCAATTAATGTAGAAGAATACTGTAGCACCAGTATACGTAGGATCTGCGTATCCCTCGAAAGCCTTAGCGCTTGAAACCAAATACTCTTCGCCACCTATCAGTGGAGTGGATGTTTTCGCCGAGCTAGAAGTATTGTTCGAAGCGATCTGTAATACACCGTCATCGCCCACTCCCGTGACAAGGTCTTTGACAACGCTTAACATCGCGGTCCCATTAGCGTCTGAGACCTCCTCCCCTACAAGGCTTCCATTTGAATCGTATAACCGAGCATAAGCGTTGGGAGAGAGTCCTGTGACAGTCAGGTATGCAGGGCTCCTTCTCGAAAGGACGAAATCGTCGAATATAGCGCTCCCCCCATCTATCTCCAACCCCACGTATTGAGCAGGGAACCTTCTGTTGCTGGTGCTTGTTGCTGAAACCGAGGTTAAGTATACACCGTTTTCCGAGTAAATTCCCGCGGTGATGATGATAGAGGTTGGAGTGTACTGGTACCTCACTATTAATGTGTACCATTGATCAGTATAGGAGAAGTTTGGGGAAGATGCTAATTGACTCCACCCATTAAGACTCTCAACGTTATAGCTCCAAATGTTTAGTCTTGCGCTAGCGCCAGAAGGGTTTATGGAGATCTCATACAAGCGGTTGAGGTTATTGTTAATCAAGACTATTCCAGCCCAACCTGTACCCGTGTATCTTATTTTAACGCCCACGTAGAACTCTACGTACGAGCTCAAAGCGAGGTTTAAATAATACTGTGACGCTCCTCCTATTCCACCATTGTTATCCTGACCACTCGCCCCGCTTCCTTTGTAACCATTTGCACTGATCCACCAGCCACCTCTTCTTGCCAACCAATCAGGGGAGGTTTGCTCGAAATCGCTCCAGTAAATGGTGTTGTTAGACCTCTTAGTGATATTGAAAGGTACGAGCGGGCTGTCTAAAACGGTTAAAACAACAGGGGGTGGAACAGGAGAGATTTGTGCTTGCAAAGGGTTATACACATAAACCCCTGCGTGCAAGCTTGTAAAATAGGGAGCCACAACGAACAAGATGAGTAGGGTTTTCAATGATGTTTTAAAAAATTTGGCGAAAAAGAAAATTTTGTCCACAATGATGATTCACCTCACGGCGGCGTCTCAGTGTTTGCAGTGCTGTACACAAGCTCTAGAAGGATAGTCCCGCCTCCGGTTGGGGGCGTTGTCGAGCTACCTCCGTTGGTCCCATATATGAATTCAAAGTCGATTTTGAGCTCCCCGTTGCCGTTTAGAACCACCCAGCCACCTGGTTGCAACTGAGTTGTTAACAAGTCCACCTCTCCTACCTTGGTTGCCCCGTCGTAGAAAAGTAGTTTGGCACGAGCCAGGTTCCCATCAGTGATTGTCGAGTGGATGTTCACTTTCACGTAGTAGACCTGGGAGTCCAAGTTCTTAATTCTTAACACATCCGAATAGTACGTTCTCTGATAGGTAGGGTGAAGCGTGACTGATGCGCTGGTGCCTGTTGCATCGATAATGGTTGAAATAATCGTCCCGTACAAGTCTCTCTGATTGCTATTGCTTCCTTCGACAAATATGACTGGTGGGGAGGTAGGGGAAACTTGAACGATCGCAGGGTAGTATATGAATACGCTGGCGAACACAATACTTGCTAAGATCGTTGCAACGGTTAGACCTAGTATATACTTTCCAGCCTGCATAGTCCACCCCTTTTCGGGATCATGATTTCATGCGGTTTCCTTAAAAACGAGAGAACATTACTAAGTCTGTATTGAATAATGAATTATAAGCTTAAAAATTAATTTACAAATTATGAGGAGTTGGTTTTTGATACCAGAAGCCGGAGCCACCGATTCATTGAGCAATGATTGTGGCGTGAGTTTTTCGCCAATGCTTCGAAACGCTTCTCAGAAGATAAGGTTAAGCAGGCTAAGAGACCTGCTTGAGCTTGAAAGACTGGAGCATCTTGGTCAAACCTTGAGGGATTTGGCACGGGAGGTTTCAAAGGCTCGGGAGGAAGATTACTTGCTACTAGATTATAGGAATGAGAAAGGTGTTAACTGCTTAATATTGGCGAAAGCTTCAACGATCGTCAACGTTGAGTGTCTCGGGGTTGAAGAAAACGCTGATAAATACGTCGAGCTTCTTACTCGTGCGTGCGTAGAAGGCAGGGGTGAGCTTCGAGTTTACAGAGTCAAACCTATCTTTATCGAGTGGTTGAAGAAATACGAGGTCGGGATACCTGTTCTCGACAAGGCTCATGAGAAAATGTTCACCGAATTCCAAAAGGTCTTTATCGCTATCCTAGACGGGAGAGTGGACCAGGTTCCTGGGCTGATTAAAGAAGCCTATGAGTCAATTCTGGGACATTTCAGGGTTGAAGAGCAGTTGATGGCGAAGTATAACTACCCTCGGGCTAAGAGGAGGGAGCATGAAGAAAGCCGTGCAGAGTTTGAAAACATTGTTAAGAGGCTTGTTCAAGCCGCGGATGAAGGCCGGTTTGTAGAATTATATATCCAGCAATACCAGTTCCTACTAACTTACTTAGACTACATGTTAAGGGAGGATAAGGAGTTCACGAGCTTTCTCCTTGAAAAATGCGGGGTTAACTGCACCGTTTAACCCGTTTTAGCCTCCTGCTCAAGCTTTTTCAACTCTTCCTCAATCTCTTTCTCAATTTCCTCAATAGGTTTAGGCGGAGGCGTTGTGGCTAGAGTGTACCCTATCCATCCCAGTATGCCGAAAACGCCGATTACAGCGATCATCAGGGTTAGCTGGACGAGTATGAAGCTGTACTCTGTTAGGAAAAGCACGTATCCGTAGATAATGATAATTATCAACGAGGACAGTACAAGTAACCATCCTATCATTTGATCACGACTCAATACCTTCAACCTCCAGGAGTTCTATCGTATTCGAATATATAAAAATCTAACTCAGGCTTTTATATCCTCTGTCCATTATTGGGGCAAAGCCTAATCATGAGTCACCTCTTAAACATCGGACCCGAACCCGGTTTCTGAATAATGCTCGTGACTAGTATTTGAAGAGGCTTGATTTTGAGTGAAATCCTTGATAAAGGTGCAAGCCTCTCTAGTTTTCGCTAGAGACACCGGGGACTGGATACGACGTAGCGGCTTCGTACGAATTAAGACGATATGGTAGCCTTGCTCTGAATGCGTTTTCAAGGGCTTGATACACAGTTTTTATCTTTAACAATAGAATTATTAAGTAAAGATTTCGGGCAGTATTGAGCCGTAAAAAATGTTAATAGTTCTCGTACAAGCCCATGGGTCTTGAACGATATCAAAGGGGAAGCAGCTCCGATTAGCTCGGGCCTGAATATTGAATAAGACTGGGAGTATCGTCTGACCCGCTGAGTTAGCCTTGTCGAGTATCATGTCTTATTTAAACAGTAGTGGATTTTCCAAGGATCTAGAGTTAGGCTTTACAAGAGACATATATTTTAGCGAAAGCCTGCAGTTGATCAAGAAACTCTGCTAACTGCATTTTTTCAAATTTTTTCTTCAACTCGCGAAATTCTCTCCTTAAATTGCCCGCACAGCTTGAGTCTTTCTTGAACAAGGCTTTAGACGCTAACTCCTCTTGCACCCTCTTCTCTAGCTCGCGAATGAAGAAGATAGATTCCTCAAACTTACACATTATTGTTGAGAGATAGAGTGCGTGCACCAGCCTCACAATGGGCTCCAACTCTGTTAAGGGTAGGTATAGCTCTATCTTATAAATTCTCGCCTCAAATAAATCTCGCGATGATAAAATACGGTTTAATTCCTTAACAGTGTCTTCGAAACTAGGTATTTCCTTGCAGTATAAGTGAGTTACCTGCTCCCCGATCATGACTAGGTTGCAGTTCGAGGTAGGGCTGCGAATATCTATGTAAACCGGATAGTTTGCTGACTCCTTTACTGCGAATTCATATATCTTACGACCTGGTTGGTTGAGAGTTACTATCAATGTAACCTCAAGCTTCTGACTGAGAACACTTAGAGGGAGTAATTCGAAACATGTTTTAAGACTAGTAGTAGCTGTTATTTTACTAGTACCAGCCAAATTCAAATCAACCTTAATTCTATTCTTCTTTCCGTTAAATAAAAATTTTCAACATTAACACGCGTTCAGCGTCGTTGGAACGATGTGAAACGATCCTTTTCAATCAAAATCGCATGCAACTTTCTCCCCACTCTCAATTAACTGGTATTTAGCGAAACCCTGTTTAAGATCCTCAGGTGCTTGAGAGACTAGTACTATGGAGCGTCTCGTGGGGTGTAGAGATGTGAGGGCGAAAGCCCTTACCAATCCCGCAACAGTAGCCTCCTGGAGCACTATTATCTGGTCGTTTAACTCTATTATGAATCTTGTGTGGAAGTGTCCTGGGGGGATGCAAGCCACGATCTTTTTGACATCCTCGTTTCGATATATTTTGATGGGTTTTTCCATAAGGATCAACCACTCTCTTGCAACAATTAAGTATTCGATACTTCCATCTTTTATGTGTGAATCAATGCTGATCAAGTTTTAGATGAGCAGGTTAGAGAATGATGAATCTGCTGGTGAGCGTGATATAGCTTCTTAGAAATGAATACTTGAAGGGGATGTAGACGAATATTTCTATGTTATCCCTCTCCAACCTATCAATTACGGCGTTAATCAGCGAAACAACATCTAGCTCCATGTTAATGTTCAAATCTGATGGAGTTATAAACAAGGTATTTGCTTCCCATCCGGAATAAATACTCTTCTCTCTCACGATCTCTTTAATAACATCCTCCCAGGACAATCCCTCTCCAGATTTTTCAACTGCTTCACTAATAGTTTTCAAAAGCATAGTGAATTCTGGCCCGAACAATTTTTCAGCGATCCTTAACAACTTGCTGAGTTTTTCCAATTCTACCTGATACTCTTCGTAGTTTTCATGTCTTAAATAATTCCTTCTTATCATCCTTATCTTCTCGGAAGTTTCCAGCAAGTCTTCTAAGAGAATTGCGGCATTAAGTCTATCCGACATAGTTGTGAAATCATACTTTCTCGCGTTGACCAGTGCGTTAAGAATTCTCGTTACTTGAATGTTTCTAGGGCTTTTCTTCTCGTAAATGATCGCTAGCTTACCTATTTTATGAATAGATATGAAGCGGGCGAGCATTGAGAGAGTGTCGATTACCTCCCATAGCGTTGAATCAAAATAAACTGGAAGACTGGTCAGGTAAAGGTTGTCCGGGTCGCAGTTGAATACTATATGGGATTTCAAGAATTTGAGCTCTGTTTTTAAATCTTGGTTTTCTAAAACCATTACTACCTTGCTATTAGATTTCCCCGCTCTGTACCCGTAAAAGGCGTTTTTACTCAACAGGAGTCCTACGGTTTTAGCTAGTTCAGCACAGGACATGTTACTCATTCACAATATCGCTTATGCTCCCTGATAACGGCCTAACCGTTGTCTTCATTAACTGTTTCCTGAAAACTCTCTTATCGCCACATATGAAGCTGCTTCGGCAAGAAGCTTTTAAAGCCCCGGCTGCTACAGCGTACTTCAACGCCTTCTCCACGCTCCCGGTTTCAATGTAGATCGCATTAAATAGCGCGTTGAAAGCGTCCCCGGAGCCTGTTGTATCAGCAGGTTTTTCAACAGGCTCTGCATGAGAGTACCATGCTTTACCGTGATTTATTGCCACAGCTCCTTTACTCCCTAGTTTTAACGCGATAAGCTCTACGTTCAGGTTTTCCAGCTTACTGAGAGAACCCTCGGTAAGCACCAACGCTTCATGCTTGTTGAGGAATAAGACATCTACGTGCTTCAATGTTTTCAAAACCCTGGAGCGGGCTGTGCTTACGAATCCGCCTGGATCGTATGAAACAAGGGGAACGTATTTCTCAGCCACGCTCGCTACCTCGCAGGCTAAGCTAGGGTTAACGGATGCCACGTGCAACACGTGTGCCTCTTTCAGCAAGTCCAGCGGCACGTCTCTCGGGGTCAGAGACTGGTTTGCGCCGAGATATCTGATCATCGACCTGTTGCCGTCAGGGTAAACCATGATTATAACCATGCCTGGACCGTCCTCAACTATTTTAGCAAAGGTTGTTATGACGCCTTTCTCACTGACAGCTTCAAGCGCGCTCATGG
>NZ_DBOUKL010000073.1:0-35339 GCF_059755995.1 Thermosphaera sp.
ATAGTGGTCTAGACAACGTGATTGTCGGCTTAAGTCTTCACGAAGCCTTCTGTCATGCTACTGAAGGCGACATCGTGGAGGCAGGAGGAAGCGTCTTAGCGGGGAGAATTGGTGAGCAAGTAGCGAGTGAACTGGTAACTATAGTTGATGACGGGCGAGTTCAAGGAGGTGTTTACATACCCTACGATGATGAAGGCACCCCGAAAACCAAGGTTTTCACGGTTGAGAACGGGGTTTTAAAATCGTTTTTACACAGCCGTTCAACAGCGAAATCATTAAGAGGGCTTCTCACGGGCAACGCTAGAGTCATGTCCTACAATCACTCTATTCTTGTAAGGCAGACGAACACTTACATGTTGCCACGTGATTGGAGCGTTGAAGAAATGATCAAAGATATGAGGAAGGGTTTGTACGTAAAAGGAAAAGGAGCTCTTGGAGGCGAGGTCAATCCTTTAACAGGCTCCTTCACATTCACGAGTGGTCCAAGCTATTTGGTAGAAAACGGCGAGCCTGTTAAACTGGTGAAAGGGGTGATGCTGTCAGGCATTATCTTAGATACTTTGAAGAGAGTTGACGCGGTTGGAAAAGACCTTGTCGTGAAAACAAGCGTTTTCGGCGGGTGCGGTAAGAGTGGTCAAATGGTTAGAGTCGGGGACGGGGGTCCTCATGTGAGGGTTAGAGGTTTCGTGCTAGGTGGTTAGGAATGGATGTTGAGTTTCTCCTAAATATGGGTAGGACTAAAGGACTTGAGGGTGTAGAGATATACAAGGTTGAAACAGATTCTCTCGCCCTTACAATCTCCAATGATAAGGTGAAAGAAGCATCGGCCTCTAAAACATTTTCAATGGGCGTTAGGGGATATATAGGTAAGAAAGTGGCAGGCGTAAGCATTAACGATGAAAATCTAAATGCCGAAGTAGCGTTCGAGAAGCTTTCCTCACTGATTAAAACAAGCATAGAGGATCCAAACTGGGTTGGTTTCCCGCCACCGCGTAAAGGATTTGTAAACATCGCATGCAGGGATGAGAGAATAATCCATGCAGATTATGCTGAAGTAATGGAGGCGATTAAAGAGTTAATGGAGATAATGAAGGATGAGGCGGTTGGAAACGGGGCTGAGAGAGCATCCGTCGTTGAAGGAATGGTTAGACTAGGGGCTCAGAAAATAACTGTTGCAAATTCTGAAGGTGTTCACACACAAGACGAGTGCACTGTTTCCGGCATCTTCATAGTTTTGAAAACAGTTACCGGGACAGGAGAGTCAGATAAGTCCTTCTGGATTGTAAACAGGAGGTTTGATTTTGCAGAGCTAGAATCCCTTGGAAGAAATACAGCTAGATTATCATTAATGTTCGCGGGTGCTAAGAAGATTGAGAGCGGTGAATATGATTTAATACTAACACCGGAGGCGTTCGCAGGGATACTAGTATCCGCTCTTATCCCCGCTTTCTCAGCATTAAACATTCTGGAGGGCAGGAGCCCTCTTAAGGGTAAGTTAGAGTCCATGGTGCTTCATGAAAAAGTAAACATCCTGGACGACCCCGGCATGCCGTTTGAAATCGGTAGCAGAGGGTTTGACGACGAGGGCATGCCCACCAGCTCAAAGGTTTTGGTCAGGAGAGGCGTGTTAAAAGAAATCTTGCACAACTACTACACCTCGGCGCGGATGAAGCATGAGACTTTAGGTAACGGTTTCAGGAGAAACCCGTCTTCTCCAACAACACCTTACCCTACAAACTTCCATGTTCAGCCTGGTGAAAGCAGGTTGGAGGATTTACAGCAAGAGTTAAAGAAGGGTCTAATAGTTTACGAGACAATTGGCCAGTGGATGAGCAACCCCTACAATGGAAATGTGAAAGCGACAGCAACCCATGCACTACTTGTAGAGAACGGGGAGATTAAAGGCCCTGTTAAAGGCGTGTTGATAACAGGAAATATTTACGAGTGGCTTGGAAGCAGGTTGAAAGGTATTGGAAGGGAAGTCTTCACATCGGAGGGTGTTGCAACGCCTGGGTTATGGGTTGAAAAAGTCAGGGTTGCAGGAGAGTAATTTTAATCTAGATGAATAATTTTTAACGCTTCTAACGATGATATTTTAACGCTTCCTGATCCTGTTTCAATGATTAACTCGCCTAGTTCTGATATCGACGAGGCATTTCCAACAATCTCAGCATCTTTCGTTACAACTCTGACTCTCCTACCAAGGGTTGACAGCTTTTCAAGATATTCGAGTCGTAGAAGCTCTGGCTTTTCAACAAGCTTCTCCATCCTAGATATCCACCCCGTCAACTTGCTGAATAACCGGTTCCTAGGCACTTGGGTTCCTGCAATCTCCTTCAGGGTTGTTGCAGTCTCTAATGGAGGATCATTGTTAATGTTGATGCCTAATCCAATGTATCCTATTATATCGGAGCCGGAGGTCTCTGCCTCCACCAAGATCCCTGCGAGTTTCTTATCGTTCACTACTATGTCATTAGGCCACTTGATCAACGCGTTGATCTTAAATTGTTCTCTTAAAATCCGTGAGAGAAGAACAGGAACTGCTATTGGGAGGAACTGTGCTAATTGAGCCTGCATCCGCATTTTATAAGTAACCCACAAGCCTCCGAGACTCCCAATCCATGTTTTGCCGTGACGGCCCTTGCCGTAAACCTGGTATTCAGCCACAGTGATACTCCATGGAGGATATTTCTTAGCCATACTCATTGTTGAACCAGCAATTACCCTGTGAACATAGTTCCACCCCCAAGGCTGTATCGCTCTGAGATTGTCGCCCCTGTAGAACATCACGGAGTCTTTTTCCTCCTTAAGCAGGAAGTATTTCCTGAGAACTGAGATAAAACCTTCATATTCTTCTCTCGTCAAACCCAGCTCTTTTTCAACGATTGTTAGAGTTATCTTTTCATTTTCCGAGAGCAATCTTAACAGCTCCAGCATTAATGAAAACTCCTCAGCCTCTCTCCCCATTTCTCATCCTCACTTTTTATCTCTAAGGGGTTGAATATTTAATAAATTAGGCATCT
The DNA here is from genome assembly GCF_059755995.1 of Thermosphaera sp. Lineage (NCBI taxonomy): Archaea > Thermoproteati > Thermoproteota > Thermoprotei > Desulfurococcales > Desulfurococcaceae > Thermosphaera > Thermosphaera sp. The sequence continues at coordinate 3,024 of NZ_DBOUKL010000073.1, forward strand.
CGGGGAAATAAGTTCTAAGGAACTGATACAGGTTGATAACGGGCGCACCATGTTTCTCCTCGGCTAGATCTACAATTCTCTTCTTCCAAAGAGCTGATAGAAGCTCGAAATAAATGTTTCTCGCTCTCTCCATTTCAAGTGATGCTATAAACTCTTTAGGCGTGTAATAGTAAGCAAGCCTATAGGGGTTTTCAACAAACTCTAACCTTCTAATATCTCTGCTTACAACAGGGCATTTCATGCTCAGACCGTGTTCAACCACAGCGTAAACGTGTCGGTTAACATTGTCAACGTAATACTTGACCTGCTTGGGGACGAAAGGGTAGCTTCTACATATTAATGGCTTCGCAACATCATGTATTAAGCAGAGATTGTTTTTTAGAAAGGTGCATTTACCATCCACTAGTTCCATGACGTAGCTGAATGCTAGGTTGAGTCCGCTGATTTCATCGTACATTTTGTACCCCGGGGAGCTTTTGTACTTAAGATTGTATGTGTTTGCCAGAAAGCGTAAAGCAATGTCCTCATGGGGGAGTAGGGAAACGGGTGATAGAGTGCAGCATAGTCCGCAGGATGAGCAGGCAAACCTTAAATTCTCCATTTAAATCATACCACCCTGTTCATCAAGCTGTCGCGTAGTATCCGGGTAGCCTCTCCTTGTGTAGCATGATTATTCTTTCCACGCCTTTTATTTCCTCGATAAAATCGGCTACTGGAGGCGGAACCAGTTTCCTCCAGTCAGGGTTTCCATTAACCATCAAATGCCTTATATAGGAGCCGCTAAAAATGGTTCTATCCTCGAGAGGAGGTATTATAACATCATATCCCTCCTCCCTGAACAACTGCTGGATAATAGGGTTTAAAGTGATTACATGCGTGAAGGGGGGACTGTAGAGCTTCACGTTGTGAACAGCAGCCCGGTTAACCTCCATCGTTGGCAGGGTGACGGTTATAATCCTCGACAAGTCAAGTCCAGCCCATTTAAGCGACTCGCGTATCATAACCAATCTCTCACCACATGTGAAAGGGTTTTCGGGAGTGTGGCTTTGACTAGCCATCCCCACCATCACAATGACCTCGTCGAACTTCTCGTAGCAGTATTTCACCGCTTTCAAATGACCATAGTGGAATGGCTGAAATCTCGCGATCATCAGGCATCTTTTCATAAGTACCCCTTTAAAAGTTAAGTTTAAGATGGTTATAATAAATTCTTGCTTAACCAAGGTGGATTAGATGGATTATGACGAGCTTTTATCGCTCGCCATAGCCTCACTAGCGATAGGATTCGTGTTTGCATCAAGCCAACTGTATCGTTTAAACATTGTTTCTTTCTCTTCAGTGTTTTCAATAGCCGTGTTATCTGTGATCAGCCACGAGATAGCTCACAGGCAAGTAGCTAGAGTAATGAATTGCTACAGCAGGTATGTTTTACACCCTATAGGGTTGTTGATAACTCTTGTCAGCTCACTACCGTTCGTGCCCATAAAGTTCATCATGCCAGGTGTTACAGTAATAATGCCTAGGACATACGACTACTTAGAGCTCAAAAGGATAGAAGGTGTTACTTCGTTAGCAGGGCCTGTGACGAACATAGTTCTAGCCATGTTAGGATTCATGCTAATAAACTTATACCCGGGCTTGCCGGCCTCTTATTCGAGTTATGTTTACTATCTAGTATATGTAAATGCGTGGATAGCGCTTTTCAACCTGCTTCCAATTCCTCCGCTAGACGGGTCTAAAGTATTTAGGTGGAATCCTATGCTCTACCTGTTATCTATGGTTGCTTCAGTAGGATTGTTCTTAACGACAATAATTTATTGAGTCCTACCTAGTTTTTGATAATATTTTTCAATCTTCTCAACAATCTCCTTAATTCTTTCATGCTCCATGCTTGTCATACACTGTTCCACTAACTCACTGCGCATTTTCTTGTACTGGTCTAGAGGAATTTGCCCTCGCGACAAAAGCTCATCAACCTTTGAAATACAATCCTGCTCGAACCCTTTAATCGAGGCTGTTAGAATGTAGACGTCCTCGTATTTAGGGTCAGCCTTCTTTATTGTAACAAGCCCAGTAAGCTCCGCCTTCACGACGAAATCCTTCACCAATGGTAATTCGTGTTTCTCGAAAACAAAGCAACGATAATACTTGAAGGCTTTGAGCACTCTCTCAGCAATTTTTAACGCTTCACTCATTTCTCATCACCTAATCTTGTTCTCGTGACATTTAATTTAACACCTTCAGCGAATATTCTAACCAGCCACGTGTACACAGGGTCTCCCGCAACACGGGTTAACACTCCACTATTATATCTCGCCTTGTAAACGAGTACTCCCTTGTGATTGAAAACATTCACGTACCCTTTCACCCTGTTTAAATAATTTTTCACGAACCATCCGTATATTGCGAAATCACCGTGTTCTAGTCTTATTTTGATAAGTTTTGCATACCCTCTAACATAAGTTGGCACACCTTGTTTTTCCTCGGCAACGACGTCTCCTGAAGGTTTCACGAGGCCCTTACCCTTCTTATAAATTAATAGAATGCTTGAGGAAATATGCTTACTGCTACGGCTTCGCGAGTTTTCTATTAGAAAGTCTCCTATAATGTTGACGCTCAATTCTACTTACCTCTCACGTACAGCACTGAGTTCTCAACAAGCGAGACATCTAAACTCGGCGCAGTTGCGATCATCACCAGAGGGATCTGGGAAAGCTGTCTGTTAACTCTGACTTCAACATCTTTGAAAACGATTTGTTTCACTCCGTCATACTCCACGGTTTTGACAAGCCTGCCGTTTTCCCCGTAGAACTCTAGTTTAACACGGTATTCCTCTGGAAGAAACGTAAGGGTTATGAAGACCATTTCCAAACAGTATCACCGTTACATAGTCATGCTCTTGTGCTCTATTGAATCCATATGTTGAAACAAGGTCTTTAATGCTTCATCGTATTCCCTCTTTGTTAAACCCAGAGTAGACTCAATTGAAGATTCTAATGCTTTAGAAACAATGGGCTCCAGCTCCACATCATATTTTTCCCTTGCGATGTACGCACGGAAAATAACCATCAAGGGTAGCCCCTCTTCCAGCAAGTCAACCTCCCTGTCTAGAGTGATTTCTCTACCCGACTTCTTCCCGAGGTAAAGCCTAATACAGGGTCTTTTACCGGAGACCCCAGGTATTAACACGCTCTTGGACACGGGCGAGATATCCAAGATATCGATCCACACGTCCCCGTTGCCAATGTTCTTGTCTTCCACCGCGGATACTACTTCCTCAAGTATCAGGTTCTGGACTCGCTGCCTATACTCTTGATTAAACATTAACTTTAACAGTTCCTTCAGGTAGGTCAAGCCTTTTGAGGCATACAAAGTATACTCTCGACCCACGCGTCTATATGGGGGCTTTCTATCAATCATTATGGTTTTGCACAGCCTCCCTATATCGTCGTTAGCGTATAAAGCGTGATCCATCATTAACTTGTACATGAACACGTCTGTTAGCTCAAGATATGGGTACGGGTTCCCGGTTGAAATCATTGTAACCCGCTCAGACAGGTTGTACCTGGACTCCATTTTAGCGAGAATATCGTTTAGAACACGGTCGAAAGCCCTGTTAACGCTATGATAGTAAACATGCTCGTACATACCGGCTTTGGCAACCATGTACTCCCGGAATTCACCCCAAGCGGTCCTATCTAGTACAAAGATATAGTTGCCCCCCGCTACAAGAGGGTAGGTGTTTACGTATAGTCTCTCATGATGGATGTAGCCATACTCGCTTGCCCCCGTGTAATAGCTGTCCCTTTTGAGAAAATCGACGATATCGGTTGGGTAAAGGCTATCTTTTATTATCCAGCGGTAAACATTCAGTATTTTGCTACCCGGTTCCCTCTCCCGCAGAAGCTCAAGCAAGATTTCCGTGAGGTGGGGGAAGTCATGGATTTTTTCAAGCTTCAATAAGGTATCTTCCAGGAGTTGTTCTATTAGTCTAACCCCGATCCTCTCGTGATTTCTTAGCTCGGGCGGGATTTTTCCACTCCTCCATAAAACCATTTCCTCAAACGCGTGGCCAAACGCTGCGTGCCCTACGTCGTGAAGCAACCCTGCAAGCCTGGTTGCCTCGACTAAGCTTCTAGCCGGAAATCCCTCCAGCGCAGATTCCCCGTAAAGGGCTATGATCTTATCCGTATAGTCCTGGGCTACGATACCGCTTAAATGCATGACTCCTAAGCTGTGTTGAAACCTTGAGTGCATTGCACCAGGATATACTAAGTGCGCGGTTTGCAGCTGGAGGATGTATCGGAGCCTTTGAAGCAGGATACTGTTGACTACAGGTTCTTCAACCTCTTTATTGAATGTGACATAGTTGTATATGGGGTCGCTAACGATTTTCCAGGTAAACATTAATGGAAAATACTTGCTCGAGTGGATTAGACTCAACCACGTCACCGTTCTTAAAATACGGGGTAAGATATTGAGAAGTAGCCTTTAAAAAGATAATTAGTTCAAGACAGCTTTATTTTGCAACCCAGCCCTCCGGTACCCTGGAAGCCCTGTTTTCCTTCCTAAGATCGTGTAGTCTCGCTCTCACAGTATTATAGTTCAGCCCGGTCATTTGAGCGATCTGTTTAGGACTTAAAGGCGTCTTAGAATTCTTCAATGCTTCATATACTTTTTCCTTAATGTTTTTGGATTCTCCGACCATTTGATCCAAACCCCTTGATCTGATCATACATAGTAACTTTAAAAACGGTGGGATAGAGGAGAATGGTTACTTAGAGTACTCGTATACCCTTGCTTCAAACAAATCTCTCTGACTACCTCTGGGCAGGGTCTCGAGAACGTGTACTTCAACTCTTCTACCGGTCAAACTGGATAGGTAACCTTGGATCATTCCTATTGTGAATTCGGGCAGTGCCCTTGTTTGCTCCAAGTTTTTCAATATTAAAGATTCTAAATTACGATATATTTCAATACTGAAGACTACCCCGTTCTTATAAGTTACCTTGGCGTTGCCAAAACCCATTGAAGAATAGACGCCTTCGAAAAACCTGAGGGCGTTTTCATACTGATGCTCAATATTCAGGTGTTCAGCAGACTCACCTAGAAACTCCTTATACAATCCTGTCCCGAAAGCTACTCCCGTGTTTCTCATCAATGCTAGCATTAAAGCATCAGGGTGTTTGCCGTAGACGTATTTATACACTTCCCCCAGAAAAGGTTTTGGGAGAATGATCGACTCTAACCCTATGAATTCGGCAACCGAGTTCGGTATGAACAGGAAGTTTTCCCTGGAATCGTAAACGCTGACTTCGCTCACTATTTTGCCAAGCTCTTTTCTCATGCTTTTTGAAAGCTCCTCGCCGCATGCCCTATCACAGTTTTCAACCAGCAGGAACAAGTCTCCATACTCTCCTTTAACTATGGTGGGCGTTGTGATATTAACAATATTAATGCCTGCCTTGCTCACAACCTCAGTCACTTTCGCGACAACGCCAACCTCGTTTTTAAGTTTCAGATATAGGAGAATACCGTCCTCCGTTGTGATCCTGAAGGCTGTGGGAATGATCACCTTTACGAAATCATTATTTCCTTTCCCTAGCCTCACTATATTCGCCAGAATTCCCATAATCCCCCTGTGGTTAATCGATTTGAAAAGGTTTTAAAACGATCTGACTCAAAGGTGATGGAAGATCAATGAACATACTCTAGTGGGAAAACAGCCCTCTCATCCCCGTAAATGTTGAAGGGCACGCTGTCAAGCCAGTCTCCGTACGCGGTATTGGCGTAGTGTTTAAACACTATTTTAACCCCATTGTACAAGTTGACTCCCTCTATTCGGGTTGTGAGAAGTCCAGCCCAGAGGAAGGCAACGGTGACGCGTTCAAGCTTGGAAGAGGGGTCTGTGATGGTGTATGGAGGGGCGAAGGTGTCGTCGTAGTCTCTGTGCGAGAGCACAACATTTCTCCAAACAACGGCTTCTTGGTTCCACATGTTGCTGTCAGTACTATTGATTTTGAATATCAAAAGAGTGGTGCCATTCCCGTAATAATAGCTTACAATCGGCCTCATTGTTATGTTTCCTTGAGTAGTGTTTAAGAATGATAGGCGCTTCAGCATCACGCTGTAAAGGGTTAAATAGGTTTCACTCGGGTTAACAATGTAGTGTGCTTTAATTCCGTTCAAATCTACATATGCATTTACGTACACGGGGAGGTATATTCCATCATCGCTCCAGAATCCGGTGTAAAATCTTGCTGAATACCCGATTTCAACATATCTGATCATCCTCCTGTATCCAGCTGTCGCAGAGTATATGTCCAGTGTTGCATTCAGCCTAAGCGTAGCCTTGGATTCCGAGAAATTACCGTAAGATGCCACTTCTATTCTGTAGAATCCCCCTATCGAGCTTGTGTAGATAACATATCCGTAGCTTGCCATCATATCTCTCCAATTATTGAGCGTTATCTCAGCAATCCTTGCGGCCCTGAAAAAGTATGAATACGCTGCTTGTTGTAGCGAGAACGTGTAGTTGCTCATTGACCAGTTGAACCCTGGTGAAGTATAGTTTGAGTCGCACTTTCCTATGCACCTGAAATCATCATAATTGTACAAGGTCCACAGGGTCGCGGTACATTTTCTTCTATCGGTGCTTGGTCCAGGACACCCGTCAACGATGGTGCATGTCCTGGTCCAGCTACCGTATTCTTTAACCACATCGCTGTAGAGATTCCAGTAAGTGCTTTCGAAACCTTTCGACGCGTTTTGTGAGGCGGCTGAGAGAGCGCTGAGGAGGATGCTGTCCAACTGGTCTGTAATATATGTCCACTCTCCTGAGCTACCTGTTTCAAGAACTGTGAGGGAAGTATATGTGATTGTTGACGTGGTGTAGATTATTGTTGTAACCGTGAGCGATGCCACAAGGACTAGGGCTATTATGATTGGGAGCTGAGCCTTCATTTGTAACCAACCCTTATGGAGTATGTTAAAATAGTACCCATGATCGTTCCTTTCGAGTACACGAAAGACCTAATATAGAGCTGCTCTTCGGGAATGGTTAACGGGGATATCTCGTACGTGTCTTCCGAGACAACCTGATTGCTAACTAAGTCAACTTCTCTAATAGACACGTAGCAGTAGACAGCACCTGTAGTGTTTATGATCGTGTGGGCTAGGTCTCTCGCAGTCCAGTAAGGTCTTTGCCTGAGGATGTTCGGTATGTCGTATACTACCTCGTAAGACCTGGAGACGCCGGTGTGAGAATATATCTGTGTGAACAATACCAACACTGCTATGGCTATGATGGTGAAAGCTATGGAAGCAGAAATTACTTGAACCTGCCCCCTCATTTCCTCCACACCTTTATCTCTATTAAGTAATCAAACATCCCAATTCTTATGTTGGAGTATCTTGTTGTAGCCTGAGGCGGAGGTGTTTCCCCGAAAACCCATTCATTAGGATATATGGGTATGAAAACGCTTCTAGTGTTGTCAAAGAGAGAGACCAGCAGCAAATTGTATAATGGTGTGGTTAAGCTATTGACATATGTGTAATTTCCTCGTATAAAATCGCCCTGCCCTCTAATGTACTCCCTTTTCACGTCAACTCTCATACTCAATATTTTATACGCTACGTGTGTTGTGTTCCAATTGACTGAAGAACCGTAGTAGGATATCGTGGTAATGTTGTATGGCCTCCTTGAGATGGTTCCCCCCGCTGAAAACTCTATCCATTCTGTGACGTTGTAAGTGCTTGTTAGATACTGGCCGAAACTGGGCGCCGTGTAGTAGTATATCGTTGCGTTGTGGAGTGTTTTATTAATGCCTGGTACTGTAACAGGGGTCAAGTTATTCCTGGGCGTTATCACAGTCAACCCGTCTATATTTACTGGGTCACCAGTAAGCATTCCAGGCGCGATCCAAGTGGCTATGAAACGGTTATTTTTGGACTCCTGAACCACTATTATTACTCCAGGGTCTTTGACGGTTAGGTTGTAAAGTGCCACTTTAAACCGGTATAAACCACCAGGAGTTGTACCATCGTAGATTAAGGGGACTACTAACGCGTTCCTACCATTCTTGTCGACTAAGAAAATAGTTGTAGAGAGATTATAGATTGATGCAACGCCAATACTTGAGTATGGAGTCACATTAATCTCTTGTATTGGAGTATAGATTTTCGCGTAAACTCCATAGCCTCCTTGCATGAACGGGTTTAAGTAACTTGTTAAGGTGGAGTTTAAGGCTTCACTAACCTCTATCACCCCCTGGGTATAATTCCCTATGCTGAACCCGTAGAGTAATACGTACTTCAAAGCTTCTTCAAACGAGTAGGAAATAGTCTCAAGCCCTGTAGCAATTCTCGGAACATAGTAGGTTGTGGACAACATGTTGTAAAGAGGGATGAATGAGAGGATTATCAATATGGCAAGTAGATACTCTATGATCTCCTTCACGCTCTCCTCCCCCTGACGACCATTGATAACGCGTAATGGGAGTCCGGTATCACAATGATGAACAAGTCGACCAGGAGCTCGCTGGAAAACACTATTCTGTCAACATATTCAACTATCTTCACCTGAGGAGGGGTCGGAATACTTAGGGACTCAGATAAGTAACTGGGCTTGGCCAAAGGCTCCGGGTCAACGAACGGTCTTACACGGATCCATTCGTATATTCCTGTCAAGTTGGCACTGCCCTGTCCGGTTGACTCATACACCATTAACCCTACAAAGAATGTGAAATTAGCGGCTAACTTATATGTGAAGTTGTACGGGTTATAGGTGGAGGGGGTTGTATTATAGTAGTTCGGGTTCAAGATGAAGTAGTAGAGTTTTTGATTAAAGTACCCTATGCTGGTTATGTTGTAGCCAGCTCTTAGATTTGTGTCAGTGATTGCTTGTGTCTTAATATGATATTCCACGCCCTGTTGGCCCGTGGTAAATATCAACCCGCCGTCGATTATGAGAGGTTGTTGAAGATATGGTCGAAACATCAGCACCATTCCTCCGGAGACAAGGCTGGGGTACTCGATCCTGTCTATTAACTCCCCGTTATAGTAGAAGAGAAATTCCACCGGATACATCTCGCCTAGTATCGGGTATGTTGTGAGGTCGAAAACAGCTATTCCAGATTCATCGACCGTGGAGCTCTGGGCGTAAACTGCTTGCTTCTCAACCCTAGTGGTGTTGGTTTCATTATCGTAGACCAGTACGTCCTTGTAATCGACGATGGTAATTTCCCAGCCCGGGGAAAGACCAATGATGTAGAACTTTTTAGCGTCAAAATATATATTGGTATTGTTATTGTATCTACACGATATGAGATCGTCAAACCATAATTCACTGGAACCTAATATTTCGCTTGGCGAGTGTGCGAAGGGACCCACGTACTCAGGCTGGTAGACATCTAGGGTGCCCCTTCCATAGTACTCAAGTATTGTTGATCCATTATCAGGATTTATCACCTGAAATGAGTACTCTGAATTCGCAACTCCAGGCGATTTAACCGATACATAAATGATTACCCAATTCGGAAAGACTATATTGGACACCGAGGTAGAGTTTAACACCGTAAAATCTGTGAGAGCGGGTAATGAGTTTTTGCTATACAACAGTTTTAGAACATTTCCGCTAGAATCAAATTGTAATCCAAGGTAGAAGCCTCTTGTACGATCTAAATCCTCAGAAATTAAAACTCCTTTGATAACGCTTGTGTTATCAATCCTTACCTTATACAGGATTTGATAGTATTCTTGACCTGGTGGATATCTTATTAACGGAGGGTTTTCCCTGATGGCTATTGCGTAGTATCCTTTCCCGGGGACGTAGGATAGGCTTGTCGCGTTTAGAAATGTATCGTTTCCCATAGAGGAGATGCTCCAGGTTCCATATATTACTGTGTAGTTATCGAGGGATAATGATGGGTCCACGATGACGGGTCTGAGTGTTTTATTAAATACTTGTGCAGTATCGCCCACGTTGACCAGTCCGAGCAAGTACTCAGCATCCTTGCTGGCATTATTGTAAGGCCTTCCCAGCGCTTCCAATAAAACTCCCTGGTATTGGTCGAGCATTATAAACCTGTTATAGTAAAGGATGACGAAGCCTTTATTTTTAATGTCGAGCAAGGCGTTTAACAACCCGTTTGGAAGCAAATTGTAAGAATACGAATGCAATGGTCTCACGTTCCACAGTGGCGACCGTGACAGCAAGTCTTGCAGGGAGTTGTAACGTGTGAAGCTATCGTAGAACAGGAATATCCCGGGATCGCTTCTCTCAGCAGCATATGGGTTCCCCCAGTACATGTAGATTGTCTTATTCTCCAATGGTTGAATGCTTGGTATTTGAACCCAGACCCTCGCGTAATTAGGCTCCCAACTATCTATCCAATACTTAAGGGTTGAAACCCCGTCGGAGTCTGCAAAGCGGACATCACTCCGGGATGGAGTGTAAACTGTTTCCTGATAGGTGCAGTTTAGCCTTGAAGGATCAAACTCTATTTTAACCAAGTAGTTTGAAAGAGTAGTGTTAGCTCTCTCCTTGACATATACCGGGGAGCGGCAGAACCACAGGATCCCGCTCTCCACATAGCCTTCTGCGGGGTCAAAACCTTGTGTAACTCTTTCAACTATGAGCTCGCCTTTAGCAAATCTTAAAGGAGCTACTAGATCTGTTGGCTGAAATAAGAGGGAGATACTGTAGACTTTTTTATCCGCTGTGGAGGCTATCACGTAGAATGCTTGCGGATTATAATCCCCCCTCTCTCTTAGCCTGGGGAACTCTGAAGCTAGGACTTCTCCTCGACCAATATAAACGTTATAGCCTTTTTCACTTGATATTTCTACAGGTATGTTCAAGCTAATGCTGGATTGATTGGAGTTGGCCAGGTATGTCGAGGAGTAGAGGGATCTGATGCTTGCTGCTATCTTATCGGATATGTATTGCAGTATAGCTGTGTAATTATTGATCATGGTTATCTCGGACATGGACAATCCATACATAAAGAGGCCTACTAATAAGGCTACTATGAAACCCGTTCCAATAGCGTGGAGTAATGAAGGAGTCGGCATTCAGTTCACCTCTATTTCAAGGTTGTACACGGTTATTATGTAAACAAGGGGCGTCCCTGGAGGGATGGTCGACAGGTTTCTAGGCGTTAATGTTAACGTCTTCTCCAGTATCATGTCTGTGAAGGTTATTGACATGTTTAACGCGTATCCGGAAAACGTGAGTGGGCTACCTGTCATTGACATTCTCACAACGCCTCTCGGCCTATCCTTGTACTCAAGCCTAACGGTTAAATTGTAGTAGGATATCCTGTAGAAAAACGTTACACCGGTTAAACCCCTGGTGACCTCGCTTTCTACTAGAAGCCTGCAAGTATCCAGGTATAATCTGGTCTCACCCTGACTATAAGTCTCCAATACTCTTGGAATGAGCCGGGGATCGGCTACAACGTGCTGGTTTCCTCCGTATATGGTTGCATTAGGCCTTGAAAATCCTCTTACTCCTGAGATCAGCCCTGTACACTCGAAGTAGTGCGCCGGTATCTGGCTATTGTTGAAGAAGATGCTGATGGATCCTACCTTACCGTAACCTGTTGACTGCTGGTACATGGGAATTGAGATCTCGTAGGATCCTCCCATCATTGGAATGACTAAGGAGTTTCCGATTGACAAGAAAGCCTGCCTGTAATACATATATTCAGTAGTGGTGTTAAACCCCGCCATGCTTACGAATGTGTAAAAACTTAAAACTCCGAGCAAAGCTAGTAAAACAGATGTGATCAAAACAGTTGAGAAAGTCTCGGAGACGGACTTCATTCCAATACCTGATAAATAGTTAGTAGCTACCTGGTTTAAATATTTTTTACGACACCAGCACCGCTATTTTCTTATACACGATTCTGACAGTGAGAGACCCTGTTACAGGATCTATTGTGTGATTTGGCGGTAAGATATCTTTGAGAGTAATTACTGTTTGATTAAGAATTAATGTAAGGTTTTGAACAGATGAAAACTCTGAAACGCTGGCATAATAAGGTTCGTATTTCAGCCTTATTGAGCCGGTTCCCATCACGGTTGGGGGCTCCGATATGTTGTAAAATCCCCCGAAATCGGCTATGAGTATCTCCAAGTAGTAGTTCGATGGCCCTATTTTATACATGGAATAGTAGATTCTTGCGGTATCAAGCTCGATCATTGTCCATCCGTTATAGTAGTATTCGCGCACGAGGGCGAGTTGCTCGATCTCGTTCACAACAGTCTGGTTTTTCCCATAGACAATAGACCCTCTTACATCTTCCAGAACATTTCTGCGAATACCCCCGGTTAACGCGTAGAATTCGGTCTTATTGAAAGCTTGTATTAATGAATTATTACTCAGCTCCAGCCTAATAGTGAGATTCACAGGTATCTTCTTGAAACCTAAGGCTACAAGGGAGCTGGGATGCCGAGTGTAAACGGTTTGACCATTAAGGATTTCAGGAATGCTAAAGGCTATTTCGCGGAAAAGAGATTTCACATACCCGTACTCCACGGAAGCTGTTGTAGCATCAACACTAAAGGTTGAGAAGAAGAATATTGATAAAGAAATCAGTACAACAGTCATGAAAAGGATCATTATTACTAATGGCTCGCTGACACTTTTCACTTTGAAAGCCTCCTCACAAGAAACCGGTGAAAACTTTTGAGAACATGAAGAACAGCATCGTGACCAGGGTGAGAATCAAGGCGTGTTTAAACCCGGCTGCTACGCTCCCAGACCCAACTTTGCCGGCGACAAGGCCCATTAGATAAGTATTCAGAACAATGCTTGGGAGAACTGTGGAGGCCGCGGCCTTGAACTGGCCGGATGCTAAAGGTATTCTCCCCATGTAGACAGCCATGAATACTATGGTGAAAGCAGTTAACACTGCACCTAGGTACGGAACTATCATGAGCGTCCTCATGGAACGTTTCTTCTCAGCTTCTATTGCTTCAATGCTTTCCGCGAACCATGCAAGGTTCTCGAGAACGTCTACAGTGCCCCCGCCTACCTCGATCGAGTCGGTCAGGATGAACAGGAGTACCTTGGCCCTCCATGGTTTGATCTTCTTGAATAATTCTTCGATAATTTTCCTTAGTGGAACTCCTAGTGTGAGCTCTAGAGATATTTTCTTCAAGTACTTGGAGAACACGCCGTAGTCCCTGCTTGATAACTCGATTATGCTTTTTTCAGGTGGAAGACCTGTTTTCCTGACCTCAACAAGGTCTCTTATGAATCTTGTGATTCCATTATTGATGGTGTACTCTCTCGCGACGTATTCAGCATAGATCAGTGAAGGTATTATGCTAATTATCAGTGTCATTGACAATGCTATAGAGGACTCCACAAAGGTTAGGTTTGGAGGAACATCGGCTAACTTCATAGGTAGTATTAGGATGTCGTGAACGGCTGTTACGACAGGGTTATTTTTGAATGCCGGATTCCCGTAGAGCACTATCCCCAGTAACGATAGGACCGCGGCAGATGGAAGTGTGACCCCGAAGAACACGTAGTAAGGTCTCCAATCCATCCAGGCCTCCTTATACTGCATCACATCCCCTAAATAGATGATTGCTATGCTTATGAAGGGCATTAGAATGTAAAGGAGTAGGGTCATAGTTCCAGTGTCTATGCCAAAGGCTATGACCCCGCTATAGCTAGCTGTAACGAAGTATAGGACTGTGAAGCTGATCATAGTTAACAGCACTATTGCCAAGTACGATTCCAACAGTCCACCGAGCCTGTCAGCAATTATTTTCATGCTGACCAGCAGGTCGTTGAATAATGCCCTAGCCCTCTTGTTTAAATAATCTATAACATCGCCTCCAGCCTTTACCGTTGAAATATACCCTGATAGCGTCTCTCTAACTCTAGCGCTGGGGTTTCTATCAGAAAGCATTGCGAAGGCTGTAAGCGGATCCTTGCCTAGAATCTTATTTAATAGTACAAATCTTTGAGCTAGCTCACTGGTTTTCTGAAAAATAACACTGCCTTTTAGTATTCTTTCAAAAGCGATATATGGGGATAGACCGCTCATCACCATGATGCTGAGATAACTAATGGTGTAAGGAAATTCCTCATCAATCGCCGAGGCTCTTGAACCTGAAACGAGGGAGGGTATCAAGATCATTACTATGTATGTAAGAGGTGGTATGGCGAGGACAAGTGGGAGGAAAACTGGAAAACCTAGGAAGAAACTTAACACGCCCAAAGTAGCGGCTACTCCAGCCGAAAGCGCAAGGACAAATAATATGAGCGATGCGTAAACTTCTACGTGGATGTGTATGTTAGACCTTCGTAACTGTTTCGCAACACTCGGCGAGGCCCTTAAAACTTCATCTGCATAATCCCCGAAACACCTGTAAATGAAATCCCAGAATTTCATTGACACACCAATAGAAATAATTAACCTGCTATGTTAATAAATTTTTATAGTAAACCTGTAGATAAAAATAAAGTAGGTCACAGTTATGAATCAAGAAAAAGCGAGAAAGAGATTCTCTCTGTCATCGATTTTAACCATCAGGAAAAAGCCTAAGGAAATTGTTGAAAAAGAAGAGAAGAAACTAAGCATTGAAAGAGTAATGCCTGTCGAAGAACCGTTGAGAATTGTTGAAAGAGACCCTAGCTGGAGGGTTTTAGAGTCATACTACGTCTATAAGCCATTTGTGAAGATAACTATAGCGGAAACCCCAACGGGTCCCATGTATTTCGTTGAGGAGCAAGGATTAACCCCGGAGGACAAGTCTATTCTGTCAAAGCTGGCTGAGATATTAATGGACGAGATACACCCGCCATCTAAACCAGAGGATGTAAGGGATTTGAGAGCTTACGTGTTCAAGGAGGTTGAGAGAATTGCGGAGAAATACAGAGATAAGCTTGGGCTGGTTGGAGCAAGAAGAATTAAAGTATTCTACTATGTTGAGAGGAACCTCCTAGGCTATGGAGCGATTGACCCATTCCTGAGAGACCCTAATATCGAGGATTTATCATGCAATGGAGTTAACGTTCCAATTTTCATATGGCATAGGAGATACGAGAGTATTCCGACAAATGTATCGTTCATGGATGAGGAGTATCTCAACGAGCTTATTATGAAGCTCGCTCACATGGCTGGCAAGCACATTAGCATAGCATACCCGGTTCTGGATGCTATGTTACCTGAGAAACACCGTGTTGCTGCTACTTATGGGCACGAGGTCTCTGTGAAGGGTCCATCCTTCACTATTCGTAAATTCAGGGAGAAACCTTTTAGCGTTATCGAGCTGATCGAACAGGGGAACCTTGACAGCCTAACCTCCGCCTACATATGGCTCTTACTTGAGCACGGCAAGACCTTCATGGTAGCCGGCGGCACTGGAACCGGAAAAACAACATTGTTAAACGCTCTCTCAATGTTCATCAAGCCCGGGATGAAAATAGTCACTATAGAGGATACTCCTGAGCTCAACCTTCCACACGTTAACTGGGTTCAGCTAACCGGTAGGGAAGTTTACATTGCAGGTGCTCAGTCGCTGGGAACCAGCGTGAAGCTTTACGACTTAGTCAAGCTAAGCTTAAGGTACAGGCCCGATTACATTATCGTTGGAGAGGTTCGCGGTGACGAGGCTTTTGTCCTGTTCCAAGCCATGGCCACAGGGCACAGCGGTGCGTCAACCATACATGCTGAGACATTAGACTACGCTGTTAAACGCTTAACGAGCCCGCCAATGAACATCCCGCCCGCCTACATGAGGTTGATGAATGTTTTCATGCATGTTCAAAGAGTTATAACAAGAGTTGAGAAGGGAGTAGTAAAGGTTAGGCGTAGAATAACGATTGTCCAGGAAGTGGAGGACTTTGAGAAGTACATCAAAATCTCAACTTGGGACCCGAGAACAGACTCGCACATTGTGAACCTTGAAAGAAGTATTCACTTACAAGATATAGCAATGAAGAGAGGGCTTGACGTGGGTGATTTAATAGAAGAGATAAAGCGTAGAAGTACGGTTTTAGACTGGATGCTTGTTAAAGGGATAAAAGACGCCTGGGACGTGTCAAGAATAATCTTCGACTACTACTATGAACCCAAAGCCGTTTACGAGAAGGCCAAGTCCGAGCTAGAGGAGCTTTTAAAGAAGGAGACCGTTGAGACCTCCGTCGAGTAATTACTCCTCAACCCTCGTTTTTAGGTGAATGTTCAATTTCAAGTCGTAGTTATCTCTTAGCAAGGGAAGATCATTCTTTATGGTTTCAGCAAACTCTTCTTCTAAGCATTTTCCAAATATTCCTTTTTTCCTTAAAGTTATGAGAACTGTTAATTCGTTCCCAACGAGCTCGTAGACAAGGTCGACAATCCTACAGCCATAGGCTTCCGCGGTCTCGTTCGCTATTTGGCGAAACTCCTTCTTGAATTGCTGGAGTTTTTCAGAGTCTACCGCGGTTTTTTCAACAGGAATCGTAGCTTGAGGTTTCTCAACGGGTTTCCCAGGTGGGGTAGCCTGCTTCACCTCTTCCTTTTGAACCGGAACAGTTTCCCTGTTATCTTTGACTTCAAAAACTCTAAGAACAATACCGGGTTGGGAGAGAGTTTTGATTAGAATGTCAAGCGATCTCTCGCCGGAAACTCTCTCGCCGGTGTAGGAGTCTATGAAGAGTGTAGAGGAGACTTTACCATTTTCTACCAATATGGTTACACGTCCATTCTCAATAATTCCCGTCAACAGGTAAGTCCCTTGGTTGTTCTTGACTAAAAAATCCTTGAAGCTTTGTAAACCCCCTGAGAAAGTCTCAACGTACTTGGCTTTTAATAGTAATTCAGCCTCAAAAGTAACGTCGCCGAGCAAGTGAAGCTTGTCCCTTGCAACGGGGATATCCTCGGTAGTCAAACTACACTCCTCTAAAACCAAACTAAATTGCTTAAACCATATATAAAATACACTAGGAATTTATTAAATACTCTATGGCGGGATTAACATGAAAAATCTGCTTATCACGCATACAGACATGGACGGTGCGGCATCTGCAGGGCTATACTTATACTCTACCGGTATTTCAGAGTATAAAGTATTGTACACTGAGCCCTACATGATGAATGAAGCGCTTAAAAGAGTTGTTGCGGATCCGCCCAAGAAGATAGCGGTTTTCGACATTGGCGTAAACCCTGGCGTTTTCAGCCGCGTTTTGGAGATCATTACAAGCTTGACGGCTAAAGGGGTAGAGATTGAATGGTTCGACCACCACGTTTGGGAGGACGAATGGGCGGAGAGTTTGAGACAGCACGGGGTTAACCTTTTCATAGATAGGGAGACTTGCGGT
The DNA here is from genome assembly GCF_059755995.1 of Thermosphaera sp. NCBI lineage: Archaea > Thermoproteati > Thermoproteota > Thermoprotei > Desulfurococcales > Desulfurococcaceae > Thermosphaera > Thermosphaera sp. Next base: position 20,350 of record NZ_DBOUKL010000073.1, read on the forward strand.
GTTGGGGTAGTGGCTAAGTATGCCTTAAGCGGGAAGCATGATGCTGATTTGGATTTTCTGGAAAACCTTGTTAATGGTGTATGCGGTGGAGACTTATGGAGATTTGATCATTGGCTCTCCCCGTTTTACATAAGGCTTGTGAGAAGAAGGGATCCCGTGTCCTGGAAAAACATTGTGGTTAAAACCATTTCCAGCGGGATTTATTGGGACAAGGTGTTCGAAGAGAAGGTTTTAGAAGAGTTTGAAACAGAACTGCAAGAGTTGAGCGAGTTATCGGTTAACATGGCCTTCGAAGTGTTTGAGGCAAATGGCTTCAAGATCGGGGTTGTTCAGGTTAAAGAAGATGTTGAAAACAGCTTCCTAGCTTCGCTGGCGTTGTCAAGGGCCGGGCTAGACGTAGCTGTGATAGTGTCTCGCGACGGTAAGCTCAGCCTGAGGAGCAGGGACGTTAATGTAAGGGATCTCGCAGTAGCTCTTAATGGTGGAGGGCATTTGAGAGCTTCTGGGGCAAAGATCCAAGTACCTTTCACTGTTAAAATGTTGACAGCTATTTCCAGGAAATTCCTTGTAGAATACGTGGCAGACTTGATAAGGGAAAACGCATCTTACCTCAAACGGCTTGGCGATTAGGCTAGCAAGTCTTAGGGAGCAATATTATTTCCCCGTCTCTTTCTTTAAATCCCACGGAAAATCCATAGTAATAGTGGAAAGAAACTATTGACGAGATTAAAGCATCAACGAGATGTTTATTCTTAAGGGTTGATAAAACCGGTTTCAAACCGAAGGACTGGAAGAGATCGACGTGGGATTCGCACTTGCTTGATTTCAAGGCGCTGGTAGGGTGTGTTTCAATCACCACGATATTTTCATTCTCTAAGATTTCCTTAAGCAACCTTGCTCTCTCACCTAGCTCACGCATATGTTTAAAAGTCGTTGGAAGAACCTTGAACCCCGCTCGCATCAGTGACCTGTCAACCCGCCTGAAAGGCTCTCCAGTGAAAGTTAGCGGTGCGTCAACGGCCACTACAACCGGCTTGTAGAGCAATATTTTCGATAGTATTTCATCATCGCTAAGTACCAGTATCAGCTCTTTCAAGATTTTAGAAGAATTTATTACTGCTAAACCCGTGGGATTGGATTTCTTAGCTGAAAGATCGAGCCCTGCAAAATTCACCATTTAACTTTATGCCCTCTATCGAAACCTATTACTCTCACATATTCTTCCACAACGGTTTCGACAAGGCTCATCCATCTGGGTAGTTCCCTAGGCGACTTAGGATATTCTGTTGAATGTAGATTTATCAAGCGATTCATGTAATTCCTCACTATTCTTAACTGGTTTAACAAGCTGGGTTTTCCAAGTAGCTTTATCATAGCGGTGACAGCGTGCAGTATTTTCTCTCCTAGCTCTCCCTTAACTCCTAGATCATAGACAGAGGATCCATCAACAATTCTATTCTTCAATATCCATTCGAAATCATCATTGCTAAGTCTTTGAAGATACATTCTTAAAATATCGAGTCCTGCCTGCTTAGAACCATAAGCCTCCATGTACTTAATATTCGCCTCCCAAGTATTCTCCTCGTCAACCCTACCAGCCTCCAAAGCATTGCCGATATACGTGGAAACTATGTAAGCAGCTTCAAGGCTGGAACCAATCCCGCCTCCGTGTATAGGGTTAACCGTGTATGCAGCATCTCCTACCACACCAACATTTCTCCATACAAGGGTGGGAATGGGTCTTCTAGTTGGTACAATACCTCCTCCCGCATGGATTAGCTCGCCTTTAAAACGAGGTTTTAAGTACCTCTCGTAGTTATGTCTTGGGTTATAAACCCCGTTCCAAACAACCCCTAATCCAACGTTTAGAACGAAACCGTCCCCGGACTTGGGAAATAGCCACCAGTATCCTCCTGGAGCGATTTCCGCGTTCAAATATATCAGGGCGTATTTAGAATCCTCTCCTGTAACGGGTTCAACACTCCTGATAACTTCTCTGTACGCGATGTTGAAGTCTGTCATGAACGGTTTATCCGAGATAGGCCATGTATCTGGAAGTTTTGATCGCAGGGCGGGTCGGGAGCCGCTAGCATCTATGAAGGCATCAGCTTTAAGCTCGACCATCGGACCATCTACCTTTTTAACTTTGACCCCTTCCACCTTGTCGTTCTTAACCTCAACGTCTGTTAAAACATGAGAGTCGTAAAGCTCCGCACCTTTGTTGAGAGCTTCATCGAGAAGCCATTGCCCAAACCTAACCCTATTTACACTAACTCCTTCTCCAGGAACGATTAAACCATGTTTCTCGCTAGGGCTATAGATTTTCACACCCTGGTACTTGTAATCAATTACCTTGCTGGGGATTGCGAGGCTTATTTTCTCAAAGTGGTGAACGCCTATTGCGTCCCCGCATGTTTTATCGCCTATTTTTCCAGCCGGCTTACTCTCTATAACCGCTACCTTAAACCCTTTCGATGCTAGGACGAGTGCGGATTCTAATCCAGCCACGCCCGCTCCAACGACTACAACATCGTACTTCAAGGTAAATCCCTGTTATCAATAATTAAGTGTTACGGTTAAAAACTTGGATTACCGTTATGGAAGGGTTTTCAACAACATTCCTTCGACAATTATGGGCTGTGTTTGCGAGAGCAGGTTTATAGCGGTCTCAAGCCTTGAGGCGCTGTTGCTGTAAAGGGTTATCAATGGATCTCCCTTGTTAACCCTGTATCCGACTTTTGCGTGCAGGTAAACCCCTGCCCCCTTGTCATATGGGGCGCCACAAGCTCTCGCAAGAGTTGTTATCGCTGCATTGTCCAGATGTGTTACAGCTCCTTCAAGCGGAGATTTTAAAGTATACGAGTGCTTCCCAATGGGGATGTCCTCAGGCTTAACGTTAGGGTCTCCGCCTTGTGCCTCTATAATCTGCTTAAACTTCTCATAGGCTTTTCCGGAGAGAAAAATCTCCCTGGCAACTTCTTCCCCGCTCCCAGGTGGGATCCTCCCGCTCAACTCTAAGACGAGTCCAGCTAACAGTAAACCCTTGTCCACTAGGCTACGGCTTCCCTTGCCCGTGATCAGTGCGGATAAGGCCTCCCTTGCTTCCAAGGCTGGACCAGTTGTCAAACCTATTGGTTGCCCACCGTAAGTTACTGCTACTTTAACAGCTACATTCATTTTGCTGGCTTGCCTTATGAATATTCCAGCCATCTCATCCGCTTTCGACAACTCCTGGACTTTCGCACCCCTACCTGTAGGAACGTCTATAACAAGCCTCTCAATACCCATGGCAAGCTTCTTAGATAGTATGCTAGCCACCATTTGGTATATGGGGTCGATCGCGAGGCGTCTCTCAATGTTTACGAAAATGTCGTCGGCAGGCGCTAGGTTGAGCTTTCCGCCCCAGGCTAACACTCCCTTTGTCTTCTTAACAATGTCCTTGATCTCCTCAATCGTCAAGTCAACTCTTGCTAAGACTTCTACAGTGTCTGCCGTCCCTGCGGGGCTTGTTATAGCTCTGCTACTTGTCTTCGGGATTAAAAGTCCTGATGCTGCAACGATCGGAACCGTTAGGAGGGCTACTTTACTATTGCCTGGAACACCACCAACACTGTGAACATCGTTAGCCGGCTCCTCAAAAACAATCCGGGCCCCGGTCTCAACCATCGCCTTAATTAAATATGTTAACTCCTCTTCTGTAGGCTCGTAAAACGATTGGCTTACAAGAAAGGCCGCGATCTCTGCTTCCCCGTAAACTCCTTCAACCACGTCTTTGACGATTTCCCTGTAATCCGATTCCTCAAGCCTCTCACCCTTTAGCCTCTTTTTAAGCGCTGGAAAACTTGGAGGTATGCTTAAGGGTTTAATGCCCACGGCCTCGTCTTGTTTCAAGCCTAAGGCGTTTGCAAGCTCATTTGTGACTATTAGTGAGCCTGGGTTAACCATAGTCTTAGTCGTTATCACTACTCCTGTCTTCTGTTTATCTCCATGAATGATCATGAGTATGTTGCCCGGAGTTAATCCTAGCTCTCGAGCATCGGCCTCATTTAATACAACAATGGGTTTTCCAAAGTTGAGATCTAAAACGCTAACACGGTACTCCTTTAACTGATGCTCCAAACTTCCCACCATCTTGGGCGGAAAGAGTGCGATTTAAATATATTCAACCTGGTTTAAAAACTTCTCCCCGTATTATAATCTCCTTGGATTGAGACATGAAGCTAATCGCTTCTGAAGAGGGTATTTACCTACTGTTCAAACCCTTGGTGAAAGCTGAAGCCATTGTCATTCACGAGGATCAAGTAGTTGCCGCAGGAGCCTACGAGAAATTGTCTAGCTTGCCAGGTATAAGCGAGGAGATAGTTTTCAAAAAACCATTAGGGCCGGGTTTTGTGGATTCACATTTACATCTTGATTCTCTAGGCTTCGAGGTCTTGGTTAAGGAGTTACACGGCGGAAACATTTCCTCAATACTTGAGGAGTTGAAGCATTGGGGGAGGAAAATCGGTGAATGGGTGGTTTCCGGTAGGCTTAACCCTGTCAACCTAGAAGAGGGGAGATTGCCTCTCAGGAGCGAGATTGACAGATTCATCGATAGTAAACCAGTCCTTATTATCCATCAGTCAGGTCATGTGGGAGTGCTTAACACGCTTGGGGTTGAGAGAGCTTTAAGCATCCTGGGTAGCGTGGAGGGGCTGGACGTGGAGAGCGGGACCATATATGAATCTAGCCTTTGGAAGTTATTAACGTACATTCGCTCAAAGGCTGGTGAATCTGAACTAATCGATGCGTTCTCAAAAGGTTTTGAAGTTTTAGAAAATAATGGAGTATCAGCAATTGGATTGGCTGGGATAAGGTTAAATGAGCTTGAGGCTTTAATAAACTTCTACAGGCGGGAAAAAGTTGCTGTGAGAACTTATGCTTACATACTGGTCGAGGAATTAATAAGTCGTCGCGAGGAGTTGAAGAGTGTTTTAAAGCTTGAACATCCGCGGAAGCTTAGTATTAGAGGGATTAAAATCTTGATAGACGGGGCGCTGGGGCCGAGGACGGCATTTCTCAGCGACGACTATGCTGATACTCCAGGATTTAGAGGCGTATGCAACGTATCCGTGGAGACGGTTGAACATGCATTAAGGTTCTCAGAGAAGCAGGGTCTTCAATTAGCGATGCATGCGATAGGGGATGCTGCCCTGGACATTGCGCTGGAGGCTTTGAGATCCTCGGTAAACCCTGCAGTACATAGGATTGAGCATGCTAGCCTTGTAAGGGATGATCAATTAGACCTTATAAAAGTTTTAAAACCGGTTATTGTGGTACAGCCAAGGTTCATACTGAGTGATAAGTGGATGTTGTCGAGAGTGGGAGCGGCGAGGATCAAGTGGGTTTACAGATTCAAAACGTTAAGTAAGGTAGCGAGACTAGCTCTATCAACAGATTCTCCCGTTGAACCTGTCGCACCTTTTGAAACAGTGTATGCTGCCGTTTCAAGAGGTTTAAGAAACGGCGTAGAATATGGTTATGATCACTCCAGCGAGGCACTAACGGTTTTGGAAGCACTGGACTCCTACACTCGCGGAGGAGCCTACGCGTTAAGGGATGAAAGACTTGGCTGTCTCCTCCCGGGATGCTATCCGGATGTTGTTGAATACTCCGACGATCCGTTGAAGACGAGGAATATTGATGAGCTTAGAAACATTAGCGTAAAGCTTATCTCTTCTCTTTTTTACTAGGATACTCTTTCTCAACCTTTTCTTTAACATGCTCCAGCAGTTTCTCAGAGTATTCACGAATACTGGGTTCCAGGTCTCTCAAGCCGGTTTCTATGATTTTCTTCTTCCTAGGTTCGCGAGCTACGGACATGTTTGATCAATAAAATAATTATGATTATCCTCTAAAAAATAGCTCATCAACCATAAGTTACTTCAACCACTCTGCCACCTGACTTCTTAACTTTCTCTATAAGTTTTTCCTCGATCTTTGAAAGCATTTGCTTAAGCCTCTCCACGTTCAAGGCTTCAGCGTAAACCCTGATTTTCGGCTCTGTTCCACTCTTCCTTAAAAGCATCCATGACCCGTCTTCGTATTCCAGCCTAACTCCATCAATTGTTACAATGTTTTCTGGGTCGCCTAGCAGGACTTTTACTTCTTCTATTAATGAATTGTAGACTACTTCCCGGATACCTGCGGGCGAAACAACATAGCTCCTTCTTTCCCATGGGTAATCCGGGATGTTCTCTTTCTCAAGCAACTCCGAGATTCTTGATACATTTTCCTTCATCAAGGCACTTGTGAGCAAGGCTACTTGGAGTATTCCGTCAACCCACGGGCCCCACGAGGTGTATATGAGCTTCCAGGGTTCTCCAGCCATCACTACTTGTGACGTTCCAGTCTCCTTTACCTTTTCATGAGTTTTACCCAGCACATACCTTTCAACGGTTCCCCCCTCTTTTTCAACAACCTCGTCAAGAGCCCTGCCTGTATCTATCGACACGATCACCTTGCCCTTCCTGTCCTCCAGCGCTTTTTTTGCGAAAAACGCTAAAATCCTATCCTGTTTCACGAACCCGTCGACAGGGTCTACCACGGCCAACCTGTCAGCATCTCCGTCGTGCGCGAAGATCGCGGAGGGGTTCAACCCTTTGAACAGCGTAGCATAACTTTCTAAGACGTCTTTCCTCGGCTCCGGCGTTCTATAGGGGAAAAACCCGTCGGGATTGCAATTAATAGTAAGGGGTTTTCCACCAAGACTTCTGATAATTTTCGGGGAAACGTCATAAGAGGCCCCGTTAGCACAGTCTATTATGAAAGTTTTCACATCCCTGCCGGTGGTTGAACCTACGAATTCGATCAAGTCTTCCACATATTCCTCCACTATGGTTCTTACATAATCGGCGCTCCCGGCAAACCGCCATTCCACAGGCTTCAACTCCTTTAATATATTGCTTTCTATTTCAGCCTCCTCCTTCCTGGTAAACTCGTATCCTTCCTGGTCATAGAACTTGAACCCATTGTACTCGGGAGGGTTGTGGCTAGCTGTTACACTAACGCCTATTCCCCTGTATTTCTTAGCCGAGTAGGCTGCTATAGGGGTTGGAGCTAAGCCTATTATCCGCGTCTTTCGCCCAGAAGCCATTATTCCCGCCGCGAAAGCATAGGTGAGTAACTGGCTTGTGGCTCGCGTATCATGAACTATGAAGAAGTCTTCCCCAAAACCTAACGATCCCATGGTCAACCCTAGCTTGTAAGCTAAGATTCCGTCTAACTTATCCGGATACTGTAACCTGATTCCTGCAGTACCGAACAGTTTCATGCTACATTCACAATTTTAAAATAGTGTTCATGCAAGGATAAAACCATGAATTTTCTAGAATCACGCGATAACTCCCCGGGGGTAAAATACGATCCTTCCGTGCGTGAGGGGTGGGGGTAATATTTATAAGGAATCAAGGGTTAATTTTTCATGGAAAGGGGAGGGGGGATTTATGCTTACTTTGAAAAAAGTCATAGGTAGGCATGTTTATGGTGAAGCTTACCAATGTGATCCCGCAGTTCTTAGTGATGAAAAAGTTTTGGAAAAGATTGTCAGGAATGCGGCTACTGAAGGTAATTTAACACTTTTAGACGTTAAGCACTGGAAAATAAACCCTGGGGTCAGCATCGTGGGCATAATATTGGAGAGCCATATATCTATACACACATGGCCTGAGTACGAGTTTGCAACTATAGATGTTTATACGTGTGGCTCGTCAGCCGACCCTGTCAAAGCCTTCAAATATATTATAAAAGAGTTGAGAGCTAAGAAGTATTCGATGAGGATTTCGTCCAGGGATTATGAGGAAATGTGATGAGAAAGGATCTCTGCATCGTGGGCGCTGGCCCAGCTGGATTGCTTACGGCGTTGCATGTTAAGGAGAGAGATGTTGTTTTATTAGAAGAACATGACCAAGTAGGGGTTCCTAAGCACTGTGCAGGACTAGTGGGGCTTGAAACGAAGCAGATTATTGAAAAAGAATTATCCCCAAGACTCATCGATAACATGTATAACGAAATCGAATTCAATATTTATGGAGTTGGGAGACTTGTTTTCCATTTTAAACAACCTCTTGTCTTCCATGTCAACAGACCAATGCTAGAGTGGAAGTTGCTTGATAAGGTATCTTCCCGAATAGAGTTCTTGAACAAGGTGAAGGCGAAACCGGGAGTAACTCCAAGAGAAATAACATTTAGGAACTCCGTAGTGAAATGTCAAGAGATAATAGCCAGTGATGGCGTACTAAGTATCTTCAAGCAGAAGTATCTTAAAGTAAAACCTTGTTTTTTAATTGGTTTCCAGGGATTGTTTAAAACAGATTATTTTAATAAAAATCGAATCATAGTTAGTTACATTAATAATAATAGCTTGCTATTTCATTGGGTAATACCATTTGAAAATGATTTGGTTTTATCAGGCTATATTTCTAAAAAGCCACTACCAATAAGCATTAACGAGAAACTGTTAGCTTTAAACGGTTTAAAACCCAGGGGTGTTACCGAGTTTTTCGGTGGCCTCATACCGTGTAGCCGCCCTCTAACCACTCCGGTACTCGGAAATCACCTGTACTTTCTGGGAGACTCAGTACCCTTGGTTAAGCCATATACTGGGGGTGGGCTACACTATATCTTCAAGTTAGCTCCCGCTCTAGCTCAGGCGCTGGATAAAAATGATCCTCGGATTTACGTGAAAGCTTATTTGTCCCATAGCTACTTAAAGCTGGAAGCAGAGCACGTGTTCACGGGATTCTTCAGTAAAACCCGATACTGGTTACCTGTTCCTATTATCAAATTCGTCGAGAAGACTGGGCTACTTAGTAGGGAGGATTATGATAATCACTACAGACTATTTTTCAAAACCTTACCGTTCACGCCTATTCTTCCTTTATTCCTTCTCGGTATGAGGAAAACGCTTTCTTGAAGATTTCGATAAAGTATTCAAGCGATTTCATCATTCCACTTGTCAACTCTAAACCATAGTCCAGAGAGAAGGGAGTCACACCTGCAATCATAACGCTCTCCACACCGTATTCTTTCCTCAAGAGTTCCAGAATCGTTTTCAAAGTTACGTTATGGGTTGTAACCAGTATTTCCCCGTTGTCTATTGCCGATTCATCCGCCACTATAATAGACCCTGGAGGGGTTTCACGCCCGAGAACAGCATCAATAATCAATAAGGCTTTAGGCTTCTTATCGCTTATTTCCGGTAGACATGACTCGATTCCGTATTCGCACTTAACACATTCTATTCCCATAGATTTCAATAAGTCGCATGCTACAAGCCCGAAGGCATCATCCGTTTTTAAAGGTGTTCCAAGTCCTAGAATTAATGGGTTACGGTTTAAAAAAGATATTAACGAATCAAGCAGTTCATCCTTAATGGTCATCAACCTATTTTGGGGCATTACTTGCCCGTTTAAGCAGGTCCTCCCAGACCTTGTCAACATATTCTTGAAGCTCTTTAAGCTTCTCTTTGTTTTCAGGCTTCATTAAATGCCTGAACCTTCCTTGAACTTCCACGAACTTCTCTATGGGCTGTTTCAGAGACGGGTTTCTCGCAATTACTAGGCTTCTGTCAGTCAGCATGTAACCGACTTCAGGCGTCCACTCCCACAGCGGGAAGTAGCATGTGTCGACAGCTCTTCTCAAGACTTCAATGCTTATTGCGTTGTCATGCCTCCATCCTCTATCACAGCTGCTTAATGAGTGTATGAACGCCGGACCATTGGCTTCCAGCCCTTTCCTCACCTTTTTCATGAAGTCCATCCAGTGAGCTGGAGTGGCTGTTGCAACGTAAGGTATTCTGTGAGCAACCATGATGTCTGCGATCGGTTTCTTGCTCTCCGGCTTCCCGGGTATTACCTCGCCAGCCGGCGAAGTAGTGGTTGCAGCGTACTTCGGTGTGCCACCGCTTCTCTGAATACCAGTATTCATGTACGCTTCGTTGTCGTATAAGATGTAGAGTACGTCGTGGCCTCTCTCAGCCATCCCGCTTAAGGCTTGGAAGCCAATGTCGAATGTCCCTCCATCGCCGGCGAAAACCACGACATCAACATGCTCGTACGGCAGCCTCCCTGTTTTCTTCAATGCTTTAATAGCCGACTCCACTCCGGAGGCTGTTGAGGCAGCGTTTTCGAACGCGTTGTGAATCCATGGAACCGCCCACGATGTGTACGGGAATATTGTAGTGGCTACTTCGAGACATCCTGTGGCGTTGACAACGATCGTCGGTCCTCTGAAAGCGAAGCTTGCGAGCTTGACAACTATAGGTGCAGCACACCCTGCGCACAACCTGTGACCTGGCAGAAGCGCGCTCCTCTTCTGTTCTGCTACTTGTCTCAGGTTGAAGTTTAACGGGATTTCCCCTTTCCAGCCCGGCTCGAACATCCATATCTTATATGCTGGTTCGCCTTTCTTAACAGGGAATTCAGGAATGGTTTTCACCACCATTTACCCCCTCACCCCCAGGTATCTTATTTTCTCTTTCACGCGACCTGTTTTCACATCTTCCTTTACCTGCTCGATCATCTTTACCACGAGCTCAGGAGTTAAGTCCCTGCCTCCTAAACCATACACGTAGTCAACGGTTAATGGGTGCGAGCCAAGATCGTACAAGCTGCTAACCACATCCTGGTATAAGGCTCCGAAGCTTCCTGGACCTATGCCTTTATCCATTATTGCCACAGCTTTCACACCCCTGAGAAGGCTTCTAACTTCCTCGTATGGGAAAGGCCTGAACATCCTAATCCTTACCAATCCCAGCTTCTCTCCTCTCTCCCTGTACTTCTTCACAACGCTTCTCACGGTTCCAGCTCCGCTTCCCATGGCTACGACTACGATATCTGCGTCTTCAACGCCGTAGGCATCTATAACACCATCTCCATATCTTCTTCCTGTCAACTCGAACCATTTCTCATTGACCTCTCTCACAACTCCTGGGACATTTTTCATTGCTTCAACCTGTTGAACCTTGTGTTCGAAGTAGTAGTCGTAGAGGTCCAGGGATCCGAAAGTTAGCGGGCGCGCCGGGTTCAACATGTGTGGGACCTGCTCCTCGTAGTAATCAACTCCAAGCTTTGCCACCTTCCTGTAGCCGCCGAGAAACTCTGCGACAGCATTGTCTGGGAGTACTCTAATGTTCTCGAGAGTGTGGCTGAGGAAGAATCCGTCAAGGTTTACCGCTACCGGGAGTAGCACTCTCTCATCCTCGGCTATTCTGAAGGCTTGAATAGTTGTGTCATATGTTTCCTGCACGTTCTCGGTGAAAAGCTGGACCCAGCCGGCGTCCCTCATCAAGTATGCATCGCTGTGGTCGTTGTGAATATTGATTGGAGCTGAGAGAGCTCTGTTCGCAACAGCCATTACGATGGGGAGCCTCAGCGCTGAAGCAATATACACTATTTCAACCATTAAGGCAAGACCCTGTGAAGACGTGGCGGTGAAAGCCCTGGCTCCTGCCGCGGCCGCGCCCACGCACGCGCTCATGGCAGAGTGCTCGGATTCAACCGGCACGAACTCCGTGTGGACGAGACCGTCAGCAACGAACTCTGAGAACTTCTCCACAATGATTGTCTGCGGGGTGATCGGGTATGCTGAGACCACGTCTACCAGGCTCTGCTTCACAGCGTACGCTATGGCCTCATTACCGTTCACATTGAGGATTTCCTGAGTATGAAGTGGGTACTTGACCTCGAGCTTGCTCACCGGCTCACACCTCCTCGAACTCGGGTATCATGGATATTGCTTTCACAGGACATTCGTGAGCACATATTCCACACCCCTTGCAGTAGTCGTAGTTGACCTGGATTTTCTCCCCATCCCATATAATGGCCATATCTGGGCAGAAGAGCCAGCATAGCATGCACTTAGTGCATTTATTGTGGTCTACAACTGGTTTAAGCGCTCTCCAATCACCTGTTTTAACATCCGTGGACAATCTGTATGCTATCCCGCCTAGGGGGAGTTCCTTCCAACCTCTCTGACTGCTCATCACCTTACACCTCAACCGCGGATTCGTAAGCTTTCTTTATTAGCTCAAGGTTTTTATCAGCCACCGGGCCTTTGAATCTTTCCCTTATCGCTTTTTCAACACTACTCCATGATACAATGTTGTCTAGCTTCAACAAGCCTCCGATCATAGCTGTGTTCGTGATGTTTACCTTTAATATTTCAAGAGCTAGCTTAGAGGCGGGGGTTATGATTGCCCGGTACTCTCCTTTCCGAATTTGGAGCTTCTCTAGGAAGGATTCCGGTGTTCCAACGTAGTTAGATATTATGACTCCATTCTTCTTCAAACCCTGTACGATGCCAGGGGATAGCAGGGTGTAGTCGAGAACGATCACTATGTCTGGGTTGTACACCATGTTGTGTATTTCTATGGGTTCATCACTTATTCGAGTGAACGATAGCATAGGGGCTCCCGAGCGCTCTGGACCGAACGCGGGGAAGCTTTGAACGTATTTGCCCTCGTAGGAAGCAGCCATTGCTACAATGTTACTAGCTGTCCATGCTCCTTGTCCTCCCCTTCCATGCCATCTTATTTCAACCATCATTTACGAATACACCTCTCGTGATGATAAATGTTGTTAAAGGTAAATAATGTTAACTGATCCATATTTTTCGAAGATTTTTATACCGCTATATACATTCCATATCAACCGATATACTCAAGGTGAACGTATTGGCATACGCTTTATCCCTGATTTCAAAAGAAAACAAGAAGTACAGAGTTAACGTGGTAGTTGACAGATGCAAGGAGTGCGGTATTTGCATTAGCGTTTGCCCCGTAAAGGTTCTATCTAAATCCACCATTCTCAACAAGAACGGTTACCGACCCCCAGACCCGGTTAATATTGAGAAATGCATTGGATGCCGGCTTTGCGAATACAATTGCCCAGACTTCGCAATATTCGTCGAGGTGGTGGGGAAGTGAAAAAGGTGTTTGCCTCAGGAAATATAGCTGTTGCAGAGGGGGCGATGACAGCAGGTCTTAAATTCTACGCTGGCTACCCTATAACCCCTAGCTCGGATTTAATGGAGTACCTTGCTGAGGAGCTCCCCCGGCGGGGAGGAGTCGTTATTCAAATGGAGGATGAGATTGCCTCCATAAACGCTATAATAGGCGCTTCCAACGCTGGCGCAAAAGCTATGACAGCAACCTCTGGTCCCGGCCTATCGTTGATGGCTGAGGGGATAGGGTTAGCGGTTATAACCGAGACCCCTATTGTGATAGCCCATGTTATGAGAGCGGGGCCAAGCACAGGGGTCCCCACCAAGACTACTCAATCAGACATTTACATGGTTAGATGGCTTGCACACGGCGATTACATTATTCCTTCATTTGCACCTTGGAGCGTTCAAGAAGCATTCGACCTTACAATAAAGGCGTTCAACACGTCGGAAAAGCTTAGAACACCTGTTTTCATACTCTCCGACGCCATCCTTGCCCATGTATGGGAGCCGCTGGTTGTAAAGGAGCCAGGAGAGGTTGAAATAATCGATAGGAAACCGCCGAAGAGCAGAGAAGGCTACATGCCATACCTTCCAGACGAGGATTTGGTTCCACCTATGGCTCCTTTCGGCAAGGGGTACAAGGTCCTGGTCGAGTCCTTAATCCACGATGAGAAAGGATACTATGCTCCAAACAATGAAAAGTACAGGGAGCTTGTCACCAGGTTAAACGTGAAAATAATCAGAAACCTCGACTGGTTGTTCGAATATGAAGGATTTTTCCTCGAGGATGCTGAAACGGTTTTCGTAGCCTACGGCTCGGTTGCAAGAACGGTTTTCGCTCTCACTAAACAGTTGAGAAATGGCGGCATTAAGGCAGGCTTCTTCCGACCTAAAACCCTGTGGCCGCTTCATGAAAAGGTTATGAGGGAGACCATAAAAGGGAGAAAGATAATAGTGGTGGAGAATAATCTTGGAAAGCTAGCCATGGATGTTCAGAGAATCATGTGTGATAGGGATGTTTATCAAGCCCCTGTACTCAACCTGGAATCCCCTACTCTTAAAGAGGTGAAGGAGGCGGTGATGCAATGGCTCTAGCCCCCATGATTCATCCACTCGACAGGCATTTAAGAACCGATAGAATCCCAACCCTGTACTGCCCTGGATGCGGGCTGGGAATAGGTCTAGGGGCTTTGCTCCGCGGGCTTCAGAAGAGAATTGATGAAGGATTGATTTCCCCAGACAGTGTTCTCTGGGTTGGAGGTATTGGATGCTCAGCTCGATTAACCTTCTACGTTAACTATGACTCGGCTCATGTTCTCCATGGAAGGGCAATCCCCTTCGCGGTCGGAGCCAAGCTTGCTAATCCCGAGCTGACAGTCATAGTGGTTGGCGGGGATGGAGACATTGCCGGTATAGGCGGGAACCATTTAATGCATGCTGCACGCAGAAATATAGACATAATCACAGTAATGTTCACCAATTTCGTATACGCTATGACGGGGGGGCAAGTCGCTCCTACAACACCTCTTGGCGTGAGAACCACTACGACGCCGCACGGGAACCCGGAGCCCCCGCTGGATGTTGTGAGGGTTGTATCCTCTCTCAACGCTAACTACGTAGCGAGAGCCAGCATCACCACTCCCCATTACATTGAGCAGTACTTTTACAAGGTATTGGGTATGCGAGGGTTCAGGTTTATAGAAGTGGTGAGCACGTGTCCCGAGGTTTATGGGAGACACATAGGGTTGAGAGACCCTGTTGAAATGTATAATGAGCTGAAAAAGAGAGTGATATATAAGCCTAGACCAACGCTTGAGGAAGCTGTTATCAACTGGGAGAAAGGAATCGTGATAGGAGAGTATATCGTTAGGGATAACCCTGGCTTCATTGATTTCCTGAAAGGTGGCGGTAGATGAAGAGGGAAATCTTGGTTGTAGGTAGGGGCGGGCAAGGAGTTCTATTACTGGGGAGGATTGTTGGATTAGCAGCAAGCAAGTATGCTAACC
>NZ_DBOUKL010000074.1:0-19983 GCF_059755995.1 Thermosphaera sp.
GGTTCCTTCAATTTCAAAACACCGAGGAAGTAAATTAACAGTGATCACCAGCGTGCACGGATACTTGAATCTTACGTCTTTCGAAAACTTCAACGGATCCTTCATACCATATTACAGAATGCTCCAGCCCGCTGCAATATCAATAAGGCTTATAGTGATCGGGTTGCTGGGTTTTAAAATAGGTAACGAGTTCTTGTTCACCCCGCTCCCCTACCATTTCATTAAGACATTAAGGTTTGACTTAAATCAGGTGTTTCAAATCTACGGTATCGGGAAAATCGTTGCTTTCATCCTATACACACTGTTCCAGGGAGCGATAACTAGGAAAATCGTTTTCCTCGCATCCATCCCGTTAAGACTCTTAACCGTCTACGTTATCTTAGTCTCCGGATTGGATGAATCAGCCATAGCAGTCAGCCTAGGATTCCTCTACCTTGCCAACAGCATTATTGATAGCAACCTGTATCTTCAGTACGTTGAATCCACGGGAGGGTATGGGACCGGTACTTACTCTCTCCTAAGCGAGGCGTCAAGCCTTATCGGGGTTTTAACATCCGGGTTTGTATACTCTGTTTACGGTTTAACAGCACTGTTAACACTTGTAGCTTTGCTTTCAACACCGAAAATTGTTTTAGCTTTAAGGAAAAAAGATTATGAATTATATTGAGAAACTACTTCTCAGCTCTCTTTCTAATCACGATTTTCTGACCAATTATCATAGTGCTTGGCACTAGGACTGTTAAACCATCCTTTCTCTCAACTACAGTGAACAATGTTGAAATATCCTTAACAGTGACCTCGCTTTCCCCTGCAACATCGACAACATCGTTTATTTTGAAAGGCCTAGCCAGCAGTATGAACAATCCCGCTATCGCCTGCCCTAGAACTTGCTGTGTAGCGAAGCCGACGACTAACCCTATGAAGCCGCCTAATGCCACGCCAGCCGCGCCTCCCGCAACGCCGCCGGCTATCCCTGCTACTAACGCGCCGAGACCGAGAATCCTGATCAAGCTTCTCACAGCCGCACCGGTTGAAGCACCATACTTAGGAGTCATCATAGCGTAGAACATTGACGCGACAGCATTCACTATCAGCCAGCCGAGAATGAACAGGACTATTATGTAAACATATACTGAGTACTCCTTTAATGTGAGGAATCCCTCGTAGTTCAATGTTTCAGCAAGGATTTCAACACCGCTGGTGAAAACCCATTGGACTATTGCCAGTATGATTATCGTTATCACAGCGTAGAGGATTACTCTTCCCAAAGCTTTCCCAACGCTATCTGTTTGACTCATTACCAACACCTCTTAAGTATATATAGTTCATCATTCGGATATAAAATTTTCAAAAATTACCAATTAAATGGTCAGAGCCCGCTTATCCATTATTTATTCATCGCGTAAAACTCTTTTCCCGGGTTCCTCTTCATCCCACAAATAATAACGTTTGAAGCCGTTTAAATCAGTTACCTGTGAAACACTCGGTTTCTCAGAAACTTTAGCGGGAGAAGGTGAAACCTTGCAAAACCGTTAGCCATGCATTTCAAGAAGTACGCTACCGCGTGGCGGACCCCATACTTTTTTGCCAACCCTCCTAGCTTAAGCCAGTCTATGGAGCCGGCTAAATACGTGAACAATAGGGTAATGTAGAGGTAAATGATTATGAATACCCACAAGGGAACGTTAAGGGATTCTGAGAAAATAAACGAAAGCCCTCTACCGTACAACGCTGCTAGGGAGGTTACAATTATCTTTCCCGTGAGCAGTGCCACAGTGTATTTCACGATGTTATACTTCGCGTATCCCAGAGGGAGGATGATAACGTCGTCGGGCAGGGGGAGGGCTGTGAACAATAGTAATGTGATGAATAAGGCATTACTGTGCTCGGAAGCCAGGATATTGAGGTTTCTTTTAATCCTAGATTCCTCTCCAAGCCTTGAAAAACCCCTACCTATGAAGTAAACCACAATCTTCCCCATCGATGCGCCCAGCGAGGATAGAATTATCAGTAAGATGTACTCAAACATATTGCCTTGATATAGGGCGAAAACCGGTATCAGCCAAAACAAGTATGGAATCGTAGAGTAAGGTATAGCGTTAGAGATGAAGCTTATTAGGAAAATCCCGAAGAACCCAAATCCTTTTAAAAATTCAAGATCAAGCATTCAACAATTCACCGTTCATGAGAATCATAATTATCCTTTACGAGAGTGTTAGTTTATAAATTACTCTTAAAATCTAGCTAAGAATTTTCTAAGGTATGGATATTCATTAATTACGTACTTAACCCTTGAAGACTCCTCTGAAGATAGAATTCCCAGCTCGAACCTATACATGCATGCTTTACAAATCGGGTGTGAGGAAGGATCCCCGCAGATCTTGCATGTCTCAAAGGATTTCAAGACGTTTTTCTGAGCGTTTTCGATTAAACCTGACACTTTCTCGAGGCTTCTGAGAAGCCCGTACTTAGTGCCTGGATATTTTTCCTCTAGGTCGTTGAGGATTTTCCTAATGGTAAATCTTATGTTGTATTCAGCGTACGGGCACTGCTGGTAATCCGGGCGAACAAGCCCGTTAACCAGCGCATAAATAGCGGACTCCTTCTCCAAGACCTCGTAGAAAGGCTTTATCCTTGGCACAAACCCTTCGTGCCCTCCTCTCTCAGCGACGGGCTTAAGCCTTGCTATCTTATCCCAGCTGTTGTTTATAATATTCATTAGGTAAGTTTGCACAATATCGTCTAGATTGTGAGCAGTAGCCAGTACCGTTCCTCCAACATCTCTCGCAGCCCTGTTTAACACATACCTTCTGAAAACCCCGCAGTAACTGCATGGGAGATAGGGGAGACCTCTCTCCCTGCCTATTGAAACTATTTCATCCAGGGTGAATCCCAGGTACTCCTTGAAGGAAACAATTCTATACTCCACCATGTTTCTCTCGGCATAAGTTTTGAGTGCGGGAATGGTGTTTTCACGATAACCCCTTATTCCTTCATCAACCAGGACTGCTGTTAACCGCCAGTTCTTGTTCTTTTTTGAAAGTTTATGGAGGAGGTGGAGCAGGCTCATTGAGTCTTTACCGCCGCTTACACCTACAACAATATGTTCTTTCTCACCGAGCATTCCATGCTTTCTAATAGTTCTTCTAACTTTTCTCTCAAAATAAGAAATAAAGTGCAACTTACAGTAGGCTTTGCCGTTGAGATGGTTAACGTAAACTGCTTTCCGCTCGCAAAAACTACATTTTACCATTTCCACACCTATGGGGAAAAGGATTGTGTAAAAAACTAATAACTACTTCCTCCTAACCGATGATGCAACGCCGTAAGCTATTAACCCGTACAAGGCACCACTAATCATTAAAGCCGCGAGTAGGAGAATCATTTCATTCCATGGATAGATGTCTTCGAACAGTATTGCGTCTAAGACTAGAGCAGGTATTGCTGGTAGTGCACCGGAGATACCTGCCTGAAGAATCCCGTACTTCTTGTACCTGAAGATCGCGTAGCCCGCCTCGCCGGCAAGACCCTGCGCTATCCCGTAGTATAAATTATAGATCCCTCCCGGCGTAGGGAAAATCGCCTCCAGCAACGCAGGGAGGAATTCACCTAGGAAGCCTGAGAAAGGCTTCCTTATCAAGCTAGCGGCAAGGGGTACAGGCATAAACCATAATCCATAGGTTAATATTCTCGTTCCGATAGGTCCCAGTAGTGCTTTCACAGCATAGTAGACATCCCACCAAACAGTGAACAGTATTGCAAACACTACTGCTATCACGCCCAAGTACAGGAAGTCGATAACAGTGTACGTTTTCCTCGCCTCCAACGGCTTGGACGCCTTCATAATCCCACCTTTAAATATTCTCATTGTTGAAATAACAATGCTTGAGTTATAAATTTTTGATAAACGATTTATCACATAATTGTTGCGTAAATTAACTGGGCGATTAAGGCAGCAATGATTAAAACATCATACAGGTTGAGGCTGATTCCGCGAGCAGGCTTGTAGTCTCTAAACCCTCTTAACTCAAGGCTGACCCCGCTCCATAGGGCTCTTTCAAAACCCGCTATAAGTAGCCCTGTTAGCGTGCTCGAGAGTTCGCCCGGGGTTAGCGGTCTCTTCCTATAACCCCTCTGCTTCCGGGAGAACATTATCTCCTCTAAATCCTTCCTGAGAAGAGGTAGCAGTCTAAGAGCGTATGAAAGCGAAAGAGAGATCGATGCCGGCATGCGGAGCTCTCTCGTGAAGCCTTTAATTATTTCCAGAGGTTCGAACAATGCCACGAAGAAAGCTCCAACCCCCGCGATCAACATTACCCTTAACGTTACCGTGACAAAGCCTTTCAAAGCGTTCTCTCTGACAACGAAAAACCCGGTGTCTAAGACAGTGCCTCCCGTATTGGCGAAGAATAAAGCATTTGTGAAAATCCCTATTGAAGCCACGAGTATTAAGAAGTAGAGCCACCAGACTTTCCTCCATCCCACAATAAGAGACATAGACGCATTGAAAACCACCAGCGGCAGAATCCTGTGCGGTTCTTTCAACAATAAGGCTAGGGTTGTCAAAATAAGCGCGTAGATGAAAACCACTGCTACACTAGGCTTCCTCACGCAGAAACACCTGTTCTCGAGTAGTATTCCTCCACAATCTTGCACTTGTCAACCTCGACCAGTCTTCCATTATCAATCACGTAAGCCCTGTCAACTATTTCACTAACAACCCTGGGATCATGAGTGCTCACCAGGAATGAAACACCCTTCCTCTTTAACTCATCAACCAGTCTTTTCAAATGATTAAACCTCACATAATCAAGCCCCGTCGTCGGCTCATCAAGCAGGATAACTCCTCTTGAGTAAGCATATGCAATAATTATGCTCAACCAACGCCTCTGACCGTGGCTGAGCCAGTGGGGATTAAGCCCCCTGACTCTCGGATACCATGGGATAAGCTCTACCAACCCGTCAAATGTGAAGCCTGTTTTCTTACTCGTCTCCTTCAGCTCTTTTTCAACCGTTTTAAATAGGAAAAGAAGGTCAGGATTCTGTGGAACATAGAAAACCCTGGTACTCCCTGCAATTCTAATCTCTCCCGCCAGTGGCTTGTAAAACCCAGCGATGGTTTTTAACAATGTTGTTTTGCCCGAGCCATTAGGACCTAATATACCGATTACTTCGCCCCTGCGGGCTAAAAGATTGATATTTTTAATCAACGGCTTGTCGAAACCTATGTCTAAATCAAAAGTTTCAAGTAAAACCTCTCCCACCGAGCTGTTTTCATTATTCTGCTCAACGCAGTGATGCGAAGTTATATCTACCACGGAGGATTTGTAAAGTGTTTCAAGGTCCACCTTCCTCGAACCGGTTTTCTCAAGGACAAATGCATTGTCTATTAAATCTGTGTAGAAAACGGGCTTGTGCTCAGCAATGAGAACTGTGGTGTTGTCTCGTTCCTTATACTTCTTCACAATTTCTCTAACCATCTTGATACCTTCAACATCTAGTGAAGCCGAGGGTTCATCCAGGATGAGCACAGGTGGCTCGTGAATGATTGATAAGAGTATCGACAGCCTCCTCTTCTCTCCACCTGAAAGGTTTTCTATGTGAAGATTCATCTTGTTTGAGAGCCCCGCTATTGCAAGGAGGTCGCGAGCCCTCTTAATAGCCTCCTCTTCATCATATCCTCTCATCTGGAAGGTGAAAACAGCTTCGTCAAATGGGGTTGGCATTACAAGCTGTTTCTCCGGATCCTGCATTACAAAGCCTATCTTTGACGGAAGCCTCAAGTAATCATTACCATCAAGCGGGTTCAAATCATCAATTCTCACTGACCCTTTCACGTAGCCGTTAAGCAGAAATTCGAGGACACCAGTAAGGGAGAGTAATAATGTGGTCTTACCCGAACCTGACTCACCCAATAGGAGAGTAACCGAGGCTTTAGAACTCTCTATCAATATGTTTTTAATGATGGGTTTACCCTCCGAGAACCCTGCCTCAGCTATTTTAGCGGTGATCACTTTAAGCCCATGTGTATGAAATATGATAACTTGTTATAAATATTTTGATAAATCAGTTATCATTCAATCTCTCTGAAGCAGTCTTGATTGGGGTCGTAAAGGTAGGTGTAAATTGTATTATTTCTCTCCACACGTACGCCTCCAGCAAACTTCACGCACCTAGCGCCCATTTCAACACACATCTTCATAACGCTTTCGAGATCGAGACAGCTCGATCGCTCCCCTACCAGCTTAGCTCTGGTCTCAGTGATCTTATCCCATATGTTCATGTTTACCAATGAGATTGCCTCAAGCAACGCCATGAAACCCAATAAACCGTCATAGCCCATGCTGAACAACGGGATAACTACTTCGCCTTTACCATTTAAAGCTAGAACAGGCTGCTCCTTCTTCAGCTTTGTGAAAAACTCTTCTTCACAAGTAGCTTTAACCACGTTGTAGTTTGATTCAACTTCCTCAACATATTTGCTATTCCACCATTTATCTATGAGGATTTTAGAGCCTGGGCGGTATCTTGAGAGAAGGATAATACCTAGTTCCTCGGGGAGGAGGAATCCTGTTTTCTTAGTGTAAACGGTGATCGAGGAGGCATCATTATTGAAAATCACTCCCAGATCCGCGTTCAAAGCGTTAACAATCCTCGATGTTTTCAACATTTCATTAGTCAAGGGATAGCCCGTCCGTTCCTCGATCATTTTCCTTGTGCTGAAAACTATGCTATCTATTTTTATAGAGGTGAAAAGCTCCGGTAGAACAATGTCAAGGGCTCCTCTCGATGAGCCTGCGACAATGCTTAATTTCTCATCAATAATAACATCCGTCTTAACAAAAGAAGCCAGGGCTGAAACATATAGTTTATGAATGTACTCTGCGTAGTTAACCCATCCGACTTTTTTCTCACCTTGCTGTAGAATTCTCTCCCTCGAAATTATTTTCTCCAGTTCTCCGCCAACTATTTCAACACCTGGGGCTTTGAAAACCCGAATCATTATCTTAACGGGATTGTAAGGATCCTGCACTATGCTGAATCCTCCTCTTGCCCCGAACCTTTTAATACTGAAAGCTATCTCGCCGTTAATGGATTCGTGGAAATCTAATACTTCAACTCCACTACTCATCAAGCCCGCTGTTAAAGCCCTTTTAAACATTCTTGAAGCGGGATAGAAATCCCTGCCGCTCACGAATAGGGTGCGTTCCCCTCCAAAATATTCTCCAAGCAGGGCTCCAAGGCCTGTGACGTCTTCTAAGGTAACCTCATCCACGGGTTTACCGATAAACCGCTCCCTCTCAATCCTGAGCATATGGTGACACCTCGTTCATAACATCTAATTTTTGTCTATAAAGGTCTGATGAAACCACATTACCTGCACCTACCACCGAGGATACGATTTTAACGCCGGGTTTTACAACCACGTTGTTCATGACTATAGAGTCGAAAACGTATGACTCATCCATTAGCAAGCTCCTATGCCAGATTATGGACTCGTGAACAATAGCATTCCTACCTACGACGACGCCGTCTTCGAGAATCGAGTATGGGCCGATTTTAGCCCCTTCCTCAACAACAACGTTGGACCCGACGTAAACAGGAGGTATTAATTCCCCTTTGAGATCAACGTTACCCCCTACCCGTATACCGGAGGATTTTAAAACCCCGGGGAGTTGAACACCTGAGACCTTATTATCGAGAAGATCCCATGCTGCCTCCTTGTAGGTTTCTATTCTTCCGATATCGCTCCAGTAGGTTTCAGCCGGCATTATCCAGCCTCTAAGCTCATAGTCGTTCTCGAGCAGGAAAGGGAAAACGTGTCTGCCGAAATCCATTAAACTCTCATTCTCCCTTAATATAGTCAATATGTCGTCGTTGAACATGTAGAAGCCTGTGTTAACCAGATTCCAGTAGGAGCTCTCAACTCTGTACTTGTAGTGTGCAACACTTAGGAGGTAAACCTCCAGCGAAATCGGCTTCTCTGTGAATAAGACTATTCTTCTCCTCTCATCAAGGAAGACTAAGCCGTAAGGTAGGGGGTTCTCAACCTCTTTCAAACCTATGGTCGCTATCGCATTGTTCCTGACATGATCCCTGTAAAGCTCTTTAACCGGGGCATTCGTCAAGATATCTCCCATCGACACCAGAAAACACTCCTCAGAAATAATGTCTGCGAGTATTCTGAGAACGTCAGCAGTGTCCTTCGAATCTATTAAGTATACCTCTACCTCCTTAGAACCACTATAGTAGTTAACTATATGATGGCCTAAATATCTTGCAGCTACTATGAGCCTGTCGAAACCGTTTATTTTCAACAAATCTACAATATACTGCAGAATTGGTTTTCCAGCTAAGGGAATAAGAGGTTTCGGGAGGGTTTTTGTCAAAGGATGGAGCCTGCTACCGAGTCCTCCTGCGAGAATAATCGCTGTCGGCATTTCAATCAATATGTTATTTTCGTTAATGCGCTATAAATATCTTTTTATCCCACAGGTTAGCAATAATATATCGGTGAAAATTGTGTTTGAAAACCCGTTGATAAAAGAAATCCTTGAAAAGTACAGGTTGATATGGGCTATAGGGCATGCTTCAAGCCTGATGGGCTGGGATAGTGAGACCTACATGCCGATGGAGGGTGTTAAGGACAGGGCGGTTGCAAGGGCTGAGATCAGCCTGCTACACCAGCAGTTGATTCTTAAACCAGAATTCGTCGAATTAGTGGAGAAGGCGGGTCAGCAAGAAGGGTTAAACGATTTCGAGAAAGGAGTAGTTAGGGTTCTTCAGAGAGAGATTAAAATAATGAAAGCCTTGCCTCCATGGTTGGTCGCAGAGCTATCGAAAACCACCCAGGAAGCCATGGTGGTTTGGAGAGAGGCAAAGTCTAAAAACGATTTCAACATGTTTAAGCCCTATCTTGCCAAAATATTCGACCTGTCTAGGAAAGCAGCCGATTACATTGGGTGGGAAAACCACCCTTACGATGCCCTACTCGACATGTATGAAGAGGGGTTGAAGACCAGCGATGTTGTCAATCTCTTCAACGGTTTGAAACCCAGCTTGAAGCATCTGATTGTTAAGGTTACCACTGCTGGAAAATACCCGAGGGAGCATGAATTAGAGAAAGTCCCGTATGAACCGTCGAAAATGGAGGCTGTTAACAGGAAAATACTAGAATTCTTTAACTTCCCACTAGGTAAGAGGGCGAGACTGGACGTATCAGCCCACCCCTTCACAATAGATATGGGCATTCACGATGTCAGGATCACTACCAGGTATGAAGGGGTGGACTTCAAGAGGACAATGTACAGCGTCATCCACGAATATGGACACGCGCTCTACCAGCTGCAGATAGACCCGGCATTATCCTACACTCCGATAGGGAGTGGGGTAAGCCTGGGTGTTCACGAGGGTCAGAGCAGGTTCTGGGAGAATATAGTGGGTAGGTCAATGTCTTTCACAGAGTTCATCTACCCTGTTCTCAAGGAGCACTTAGAGTTCGTGAGGAAGTACACGCCGGAGGAGATATACTACTACTTCAACACGGTCAGGCCCAGCCTAATAAGGGTTGACGCTGACGAGGTAACCTACAACATGCATATTCTTCTAAGAGCAGAGCTTGAAATGCTGATGCTGAACAACGAGATAAAAGTTGATGACCTACCGGAGCTGTGGAATAGTAAAATGGATGAGCTACTGGGCGTTAAGCCTAAGACTTACGGGGAGGGAGTTCTACAGGATATTCACTGGAGTATGGGTAGCATAGGGTACTTCCCCACCTACACACTTGGAAACCTGTTAAGCGCGCAGATGAAAGATGCAATGAGCAGGGAGATCAAGCTGGAGGAAGCGGTAAGGACCGGGGAGTTTAACAGGATTCAGGAATGGCAGAAGGAAAGGATTCACAAATGGGGTGCGACCTACCCGCCCAAGCAACTTCTCGAGAAAATGCTTGGAGAACCCTACAATAGCGAGTATTTAGTGAAGTATTTGAGTGAAAAATATCTGAGCTAGTTTAAACGATCTCTTTTATCGATTCTTCAAATATTTTTAACCCTACCAAGGCTTCCTCTTCGCTGATTATTAGCGGCGGTATCAGCCTGATCGTGCTCTTACCGCATGGAAGGAGGGCTAGACCCTTCCTCAAAGCTCTAGCGACAACCTTGTTCCTAAAATCGGGCGCTGGCTGCTTGCTTGACTTATCCTTGACGAACTCAACGCCCCATGCAAGCCCGATGCCTCTGACATCTCCCACGTAGGGATACTTCTCTTTCAACTCTTCCAGGCTCTCCCTGAACAATTTCTCGAGCTCTTGAACGTGCGGTAGCAGTGTCTCCACAACCTCTATAGTTTTCAACGCGGCAATAGATGCTAAGGCGTTTCCACCATAGGTGTTGCTGTGCATTCCATGAGCCTTGAAATCAAGGTCTGCCTTAAACACGGTGGCACCTATCGGTATTGCACCACCGCTTAAAGCCTTGGCGAGAGTTATTACTTCTGGAACCGTGTTGAAGTGTTCTATAGCGAACATTCTCCCTGTCCTGCCCATCCCCATTTGAACCTCATCGGCCACGAATAGAATACCGTGCTTCTCCAGGAGCTTTTTCAGTTCTTTGAAAAACTCTCTTGGAGGAACCACGTAGCCGCCCTCACCCTGGATAGGCTCGGCGAAAACTGCTGCAACCTCGTCAGGAGGTATTAGCTTGTCGAAAACGTATTCCTCTATGAACTCTAGCACTCTGTTTACTAGTTCACCAGGGTTTTCATACCCGTCGATATGCCACGGGTTTCTGTATGGATTTGGATATGGTACGTGGACAACCCCGGGCATCCAGGGGAAGAACAGCTTTTTATGAATTGGCTTGCTCGCTGTCAAACCCATGCTTCCCATGGTTCTCCCGTGGAAGGCGCCGTAGAAGGCTATGAAGAACTTCCTCCCCGTAGCCTGCCTCGATATTTTTAAAGCAGCCTCGTTAGCCTCGGTCCCGCTGTTGGCGAAGAATACTTTTCTACGATAGTCTCCAGGAGCTATTTCAACCAACTTCTTGGCAAGCATAACCTGGTACGGGTTGAAATAGTCTGTTCCAGCTCCGTGAGCCAGCTTATCCAGCTGCTCGATAATAGCCTTCTTAACCTCTGGATGTGTTGGATAACCGAGGTTGTTCACGCCAATGCCGCTGGAGAAATCAAGATACTTATTCCCATCAACGTCGTAAAGCCAGACCCCTTCTCCTCTCTCAATCACTAAGGGAAGGTCTTCCGGGTCATGCGTCGTTGTGGCTATATAAGTATAGTGCTGCTCAATCCAGTACTTACTCTTAGTCCCCTGCTTACCCGGTTCAACAAATATTTCAGGCTTCTTCACAGAAAACACCCTTAACATATCTACATGATATCGTATATAAAAATATATATGGTCAATACTATGCCTAATAAATTATAAGGATTATAGAGCTGATTATTAAGAAGCCTATGAACAGGCTCAAAGGAGTTAAAGGTTGCGATAAGAGGACCATACCGAGCAACCCTGCCCCGAATGGCTCCCCAAGAGCAATGCTTGTAACTGTTGAAGCCGGATACTTCTTCATGTAGTAGTTCATCAGGGTATGTCCCCCTATCATTGGCACTAGAGCCAGCAGGATGAACGCTACATAAGTCTCCAAAGTGTATGAAACAATTTCGGAACCTTTTAAAATAGAGTAGAGTAAGGCTAGTGCTGACGCTGTCAAGTACGTTGGTGTGGCATAGGTTAAAGTGGATTCCCCCAGCCTGCTTCTAGCGTACCTTCCTATTTCAAAATACCCGGCTGCAAACAAGGCCGCTGCGAATGCTAGGAAGACCCCGTAGTTGAATGTTAAGTTATTTACTTGAAGGAAAACCCATAGAAGAATCAAGGCTGTGGAAAAACCCAGGATTTTCTTCAAACCCGGCTTTTCATGAAAGATAAGAAAATCGAGTACAACGTTGAAAACCGGGTATGTAACAACTATCAAAGTGCTCTGGTAAACCGGGAGCAGGAAGAGGCTCTGCATCCAGAAAACGAAGTGTAAGCCCAGGAAGATGCCTGATAACAAGTGGTGCGGTTTGAAAGTAAACCTCCTTTGAGTCAGTGTGAAAGGTGCGAAGATTAGTGATGTGAGGAAAGTCCTCCAAAACGCGCATACTTCTGCGGGAGCATTAGACAGCACTACTATGACGCTGGCAGATGAGATGGAAACCCATATCGCTAGAAAACCTGGAATGTCTACCAGGCTTTTAAGCTTGAATACTTTCAAAGCCTTCTCAACCTTGGAATCCCGAGTATTTCCATCAACTCGGACAGGGTTATGAGGCTTGCCACTACTAGTAGGAGTCTCAGGTTCTTGATTCTTAAATCCCTCTCTCCTATCACGCTACATTTCTCATAGAACCTGTTTAAGTCGAGCGCTAAACTGTGAGCATACTCCAGCAGCCGGTTCGGCTTCATCTCTGCGTGAGCAGTGATCAAGGTTTGCGTGAAAGCATTCAACCACTCGATCAGCTTCTTCTCATCAACAGTGGTAGGGGGCGACATACCATGCTTTGAAATCTCCTCGAGAAGCCTTCCCTTAATCTCGTCCAGCGCCTCCAGCGGTTCAAGACCCCATTGCTTTCTCAAAATACTCTGCAATCTAGCGAAAGAGTATGCAATAGTGACTCCGTGCTCGAACTCCCCTATTCTCTCAGGGTCGAAGAACAACACCTTCCCTGGTTCAACGGAGAGGAGAAGAGCCCTTGCGTTAGCAACCGCCAGCTCCCTAGCGTAAGGGAGAGTTGAGCTTAAATCTTCTTGCACTCCCTTTCTCTGGACCTGTCCAAGCTGTTTCTCCACCAGGGTTCGAGTCATATCTACAAGAAGCTCATCCATCGTATAGTAGACTCCCCGCCTACCGCTCATCCTCATATTCTTCAACTGAACCATTTCATATGCGAAATGAACAAGGTTCTCTGCCGCCCTGCCACACCCGAGAATTTTCAGCGCTGCCCTCAACTGTTTCTGGGCACGATCCTGCTCAATAGCGATGACGTTGTAAACTTTCTCCGCGTGGTATTTGGAGAATTTGATAATGCTATAGGCGATATCTCTAGTCACGTATAACGTGGTGCCGTCGCTCCTCCTTACTATGAATCTTCCAGGATTATCTGGTGCGAAAAGGTTTCTGACGAACTCAACCTGCTGGGCAGCCTTGTTCAAGTCTAACTCCACTGCACCATCAACAATGTTAGCATAGCCTGTTTCCAGGATCTTCTCAACGATCTCCTGAGATAATTTTACAATCTCATCCTCCGACTCAAAGTCAAATCCGTCGAAAGACACACCATAATTGCTCAGCGTTTCCTTGAACCCGGTTAAAACATCATTGCTCACTTGTTTCAACAAGCCAAGAGCCTCGGGATCCCTGTGCTCCGCCTTCCACATTAACGATGTTATCTCCTTCTCAGCTTCTTCGTAACTCCCAACCTCCCTGGAGAGAGCAGTGTAGACCTCGGGGTTTAGGGATTGCAGGAGTGCTCCTGCTTTAACGTAGGAAAGGTATTCACGGTAGGTTTCCCTGAATTTTTCCAGTAAAGGCGCTACTAGCCCCCATACTTCACCAGCTACCTGTTTCCCTGTTGGATCCTTTTCAGCATTCTTAAGCCTCCTGATTTCACGGGAGAATTCGGCTAGTTTTTTAAAGGGATTGTGAACAAGAGGCTTTATGCTTATGAAGGATTCTAAATGAGCATTCAGGAGCGGGGCTGCACGTAATTTCTCCTTATTGCTTTCCACGTAAAGCCTCAGCTTGTTGAACAATTCTTCTTCAATGATTTTAAGCTCGTTTGAAAGCTTGCGAATCATCATTATGATGTTTACTGAAGCGTAAACCATGCCGTACCAATGATCTATTTTCACTCCCTGCGGCGGATATATGCTGTTTTTCCGCAGCTTTGAAACACCGTAGGCTAAAACCGCAGCCTGCCTTCCTAAATCGTTAACGTAGAACCTTGTAACCACGTTGAAGCCTAGTTTCCTCGAAAGCCTTGCGAAAGTGTCACCGATGACGCTGTTCCTACCACTCCCAATGTGAAGAGGGTGTACCGGGTTGGCGCTGGTGTGTTCGACAACTATTGTTCTACCGCCTCCATAACTCGATAGAGTGCTCTTGAACCCGTCCTCGAGGAATTCTTTCACCAGGTTTGAAATAATGGACGAGTAGTCTATGGTCACGTTTAAATAGCCGTTCACAAATCCTGCCTCCAAGATCCTGCACTCTTGTTTAAAGCCAAGCCTGTTTAACTCTTCTAAAAGCTGCTCTCCCTTCCTAGGCCATTCTTCGCGAGGAATGTTTTTCAACAGTATGTGAAGAGCGACTCCGTAATCCCCCATTCTATGATCGGGTGTCCTGTTAATTTTCAACCTGCCTTCTTCCACGAGTTTTCTAATCTCCTCCCTTGAAAACCCTAGGCTCCGGGTCAATGCTTCTTCAAGGTATTGATACAGGCATTTCTCTATGAGACTCTCCAATCCAATTCCCATCTAACACTGGTTCAAGAATAACAATTAATTTGAAGTATTAAAAAAGAATTACCCGGTCAATTCTTTAAGTTTCTGGTAGAACTTGCTCCACCATTCATAAGCCGCCTTTTCCTTATCTATTGCGAACAACCCGATCCACTTCTGGTTCTGATACTCCTCGCTCGCCTTAGCCATGAAGTCTATGATTTTCTGAGAATCCCAGTAAACAGGGGAAGCCCCTGCCAGCTCCTGGTACTCTGCCACCTGCTTGTAGATGTTCTTAATCCTCTCCAACGGTTTCTCGACACCGTAGTATTTTTCAAGGATTGTTGAAACGTGTTTCTCAGCCCAGCCTCTGTGGAACCTGCAAAATCCTGTATCCTCAAGCAGGGCTTCATACACTGCTCTTTCATACGATTTAGCCGCAAACTCTTCGGGATCCGTGAACACTCCAGAGTAAACCGTCCAGTACTTCCCGAGAACAGGCAAAGGCGCCACTAGACCCGGTGTCCAGTAGAAGTTCGGGGTTATATGCCCCCTCTCGCCGAAGACAGCGTAGACTGGTAGGTCGCTGAACCTTGTTTTCAATTCATCAACCCTCTCCTTGTAGAGCAGGTCCAAGAGCTTGGCAGCGCTTCTTAAACCCTCCTCGCCTATCAGCCTTAGAACGGGGTTGGTGCCGAAGGCGAGGTATTCAACTATCTTCAACGCAAGCTCAGCGTTAACCCTGCTGTTCTCAATCGAGTATTTAACAGGGTCGAAGAATGGTTTCGATGAAAGCCCAACCTCTTCAGGCCTTAGAAGCCCCTTGTGAAGGGCTTCAAAGACGAACCCTATGATTTGGCCCAGCTCTATGGCGTCAAACCCGTAGGCGTCTCCGGCTTCAACCACTTTCTCAGCATCATGAATATCGAACACGCCTATCATGGGTCCTAAACCATTGTAGGGCTCGTAATCGCTCTTGTACTTGCCAAGCCTAACCTTCTTGCACGCTAAGGGGCATGGCTCTCCACACGTCTTCCAACTCCTTGTCTCAATAGCCTCCTTGTTGAACGGTTCCCACATGTGCTTCATAATCAGTGAATGAAGCCTCTCCCTAACCTCCTTAGGATAGTAGATCATGTTCCAGTTGAACATGGGCGTCGTGACTTTTAAATGCGGGTAGTTGCCTCCAAGTGTTCCACCAGTGTTCATTTTCGGATCATACCTGTACTTTGTGCCAGACTCTATTACAAACTCGACGTAAGCTTTTTTGGCAAGACCCTGGAATATCTCGTTAATACTTCTCAAATCCCTGAGCTCGGCAGGAATCCTGGAAGACCTGTCGAACCTTCCACCGTAGACTATTGCTGCAACCCCGTGAGACCTGTAAAGTACGCTTCCACCCCCGGCTCTCGCTGCGAAGTCTTCACTACCGTAATCCATTTTCCCTTTAACCAGTGTTATAGATGCGAGAGCCCCTATGTTAGTGTTCTTTGCTGCTGGACCTACTAGTATACTCCTACCGTTAAAAGCCTCGTAGAAATCCTTGAAAAGATCGCTCAGGTATGCCTGTAGAGCGTAAATTCCTTTAAACCCTCCGTAACCCTTCCATATGTTTACGAGCATTTCCTCTGGAATCTCGTGAAACTCAACCCTGGGGTTCCCGTCTCCCTCATCATATATCTTGAGGATTAACGGTTTCTC
The DNA here is from genome assembly GCF_059755995.1 of Thermosphaera sp. Taxonomy (NCBI): domain Archaea; kingdom Thermoproteati; phylum Thermoproteota; class Thermoprotei; order Desulfurococcales; family Desulfurococcaceae; genus Thermosphaera; species Thermosphaera sp. The sequence continues at coordinate 16,202 of NZ_DBOUKL010000074.1, forward strand.
GCTCTTTCCGACCACGACTATTGCGTCAGCGTTCACGTTGAACTGGTAGGCGGCTCCCCCCATGGCCGAGGCGTGAAGGCCCTTGGTTAAAGGGCTTCTGAACACTGCTATGAATCTGTGAACACCATAGAGCTTGCTGCCTGCGAACAAGCCTGTTCCAAGGATGAGAGCATTACTTGGATCGTACACCGGCTTGCTCCATGTCTTATATCTTTCCATGTGCAGTTTCAACGCTAGAGATATTGGGCTGAACACTTTGTTCAACGGGAATTCTTCAACCCAGTGCTTCCTCGAACTCGTATCAATGAATAAGGCCCTGTACATCCTCGTGAAACTCATATGCACTCCCAGTTCAAAATACTATATAACAATTATTTAAACTTAACAATGAAAATCTGATGGTAATATCTGTTAAAATTTACTTAATCATTTAAACTATGTTGCCTTTTTAACTTTTAAAACACCGGTTTCAAGCATTTCGACAACAATCACTTCAGTCTCCGGCGGTATAACCTCGTCAGACACTGCTCTCCAATACTCTCCCTCAACCTTGACAAAACCCGTCTCTCCGGGCCTCAACCAATCCACTGTTCTCCCTCTTTTTCCCGCAGGAGTGAACTCGACCGGCTTCTTCTTCCTCACCTTAACCACCTTGTAAATCATAACGGAAAAAACGCTTGCTAAAAACGCTGTTACCACTATAATAATTGTTCTCACGGTATTAATATATTCCAGGGAGGGGGAAACCCCTGTGGGGATGTAGGCAGGGAGAAGGGCGAAACCAAAGGCTAGTAGGAGAATCCCGCTTATACCCACTATCCCGAACCCAGGTATCACGAACAGCTCGACAGCCAGGAGAACCGCCCCCAGTATGATGAGAAATATTGATATGAAGTTAGCGCTCACTCCAACGGAGACCAGTCCGAGTAAGAGGAAGAGGAGTGTGATAGGTAGAACAGCAAGCTTCCCTGAGACAAGCGCGAAAATTGTTCCAAGCAAGCCTATTGTTACGAAAACGTTTGCCACGTATGAGTTCATGAGGAGTGAAATCAGCCGCGACCTTACACTGCACGAGTATTCTTCAATCATATACGGCTTCACATCTATCACGTATTCAACACCGTTAACCACCACGGTGCGGCCGTTTACCTTTTCAAGCAATTCCTCAAGGCTTGACACCTCGTAGTCGGCTACGTTGTTTAGAAGCGCCTCTGTTGAATTGAGGACGAGGGCCTGCTTAATGAAGAGTTCTACGGCTGTAACGTTTCTTCCTGCGCGGGAAGAGTATGCCTCAGCCCTCTTTATAATAGGGTTCAACACTTTTGACTCGTTAATATATACTATCTCACCTGTGACAGGGTTAACGGTGATTGGTTGCATAGCCCCTATTATAGAGTATTTTTGAACAGCCAGTATGTCTGCTGGCAGTATTATCAATGTACCAGCGCTCAAAGCCTTGTTACGGTGAACATAAGCGATGGTTGGAACCTTGGAGTTTAAAGCAGCATCCCCTATCTCGAAACCCGCGTCAAGATAGCCCCCGTAGGAGTCAACTCTGTAGATGAAAACCACACCTTTACTCTCCGCATATCTAAGAGCGTCGATAAAGCATTCCTTGACTCCATCGTCAATAGTGTCCCATGGTGCCTCAATAGTGAACATCACGGCTGAGGTAATTCTCTCGCTAGAAGCAGTTTTCAGCGTGAAACCAACCGCTATGATTGTGAATGCGAGAATGAATATGTAGGTCGTAAAAAACAGTTGAAGCCTACTCCTCTTCAAGGATGTCTTCATCCTCCCTGCTTCTTCTCGAACTCTTTAATCGCCTTGTAAGAAGCGATCGACACCCCTGTTGACGACGCCCCGGTCTCCGTAACCACTATCAGCGCCTTCTCCCTCGCAACCTCTATCAACGTCTGAAGCTCTCTAAGCCTTAGAGCGGTTGGATGCTCCTCGTAGACTCTCGCAGCCTCGCCGAGGATTTGAGACGCCTGCCTCTCGCCCTCAGCCTCTATAATTCTTGCTCTTCTCCACCTCTCTGCCTCAGCCTGCTTTGCCATCGCCCTCATCAACTCCTCGGGGAGCTCGACCGACTTGATCGTAACGGCCGAGATCTTGATACCCCAGGGCATTGTCATCTCGTCCAGGATGCCTGAAATCTTCTTGTTCAGTTCTTCCCTCCTGGATAAGAGATCATCCAGTTCAGCCTGCCCCAGCACGTCCCTCAGCACGGTTTGACCGAGCAGGCTCACGCTGTAATGGAAATTAGCCACCTTGGTTATCGCTGCGACAGGGTCTATCACTCTGTAGTAGATGACAGCGTCAACCTTCACGCTGACGTTATCCCTGGTGATTATCTCCTGCTTTGGAACGTCAACCGAGACCAGTCTTAAATCCACTTTCGCCAAATTATCGAAGAACGGGATGATGACTATTATTCCAGGGCCCTTGGCGCCCAAAAGCCTTCCAAGCCTGAAAACAACAGCTCTCTCATACTCTCTTATAATCTTAATGCTGGCTGAAAGTAGTGGAATCCCGATGAATAATACTATCGCTAGAATTATAAGTAGTGTGAATGGATCCATTTTTCCACCATTTTATATAATTGGAATAAATCTTTTTAATAATATGCTTTTAAAAATAATAATTGCTGGAGATGTATAATGCCTATCTGGATTTTAAGGGACTTCTCCAAATGCTCCTCCTGCAAGCTTTGCGAAATAGTGTGTTCTTTAAAGCATGAGAACATGGTTTGGCCTGAAGCCGCGCGGATAAGGGTTTACGAGATAATTCCGGGGCTGCCCGTCATCTCCTTATGTGTTCAATGCGACGACTACCCCTGTGTCTCCTCATGCCCGTTCCAAGCGTTAAGCGTGGGCGAGCACGGGGAAGTCTTGGTTGACAAGGAGAAGTGCACCATGTGCGGAGCATGCGTCACGGCATGCCCTGGAAACATACCAAGGATTCTCCCGGGCAAACAAGGGGTAATCATATGCAACCTGTGCAACGGGGAGCCGGAGTGTGTGAAAGTATGTAGTGAAATGGGTTATCACGCTCTACAACTGGTTAACAAGCCTGAAGGAGGAGTTGTTAAAAACTACTTGGTAAAGCCTGAGGAAGCCTCGACGAAGCTACTGGTTAAGATGATGGGTGAGGCTGAGTGAAAGGTTTCTGGGGCAGGCTGTTAGAGGTTGACTTAGCAACCGGGGTTGCACACGTTCTCGAGATACCTGAGAAAGCATACAGGATGTTTCTCGGCGGGAGAGGGCTTGCAACCTACCTGCTAGCCAAGAAGTACGGGGAGAAGTGGAGACTGCTAGACCCGTTATCCCCTGAGAACCCGCTCATGCTGTTAACCGGGCCGCTGACTGGATACTACCCGGGCGTCAAGCTCAGCGTCACAGGGAAGTCGCCGCAGTCTAACAGCGTGGTGGGGAGCGTAGTTTCAAGCGAGGTCGCCGTTGAGCTTAAAGCTTCAGGGTTCGACGGGCTTGTCTTAAAGGGTGGCTGTGAAAAACCCTGCTACATTTACGTTGAAAACGGAAGAGTCCACTTGCGAGATGCCTCTGACATATGGGGTCTTGGAGGCTTGAAACTCATCAAGAAATTCCACAGTATTTTAAAAGAGGACGTTAACGGAGAACCCGGTACACCCTTCGTCTACATAGGCCCGGCAGGGGAGAACAAGGTTAGGACAGCAGCTGTTATGTCGAAGCTGGCGCATGCAGCTGGTTACGGAGGCTACGGTGCAGTGATGGGCGTTAAGAAGGTGAAGGCTATAG
>NZ_DBOUKL010000008.1:0-24423 GCF_059755995.1 Thermosphaera sp.
TACCTCCTATGTTGTGTGTGAGAGCTGTCTCCGGGTTGCTCGCCTTGAACCCTGGAAAATCTCCTCTCAACTGCATCGCGGCCTCCGCGATCTGGTATATCCCGGTTGCACCTACAGGGTGGCCCCTCGCCTTCAAACCCCCGCTGAAGTTCACCTCGGGCTTGTCTCCCTTACCAAATCTTCCCTCTTTCCACAGCTTAGGCGCTTCACCCTTAGGTGCGAATCCAAGGTCTTCGAGTGCTGTGAACCCTGTTATGTGGAAAGCGTCATGTAATTCCACGTAATCGATCATCCCGGCCTCCACGCCTGCCATTTCTAACGCTGCCCTGGAAGCTTTAACAGTGGAATCCAATGTCATCAAATCATTTCTCGACGCCAAGTCAACGCTATCTGTAGCTAACGCCACACCGGCTACTTCAACAAGCACATCCTTCCCCAACCGTTTCGCTATCTCCCTCGCCCTCTCTTCTCCTCTTACAAGAAGTACTACAGCAGCACCGTCTCCGATTGGAGCCGCGTGGAATAACCTCACAGGCTCAGCTATCATAGGACTTTCAAGTATTTCCTTCAAACTCGTCTTTTTAGGGAGCTGGGCGTAGGGATTATATGACGCGTACTCGTGCATTCTCAGAGGCCAGTATGAAAGATCCTCCTCAGTGTAGCCAAACTTCTCCATGTAAAGCCTGGCGAGCATCGCGTTTAAGCCTGTAAATGTTGCACCGTAAAATACTTCGAAATCAGCGTCCGCAGCCTGGGCTAATGCCCTAGTAACCACCGGGGTATTAGCCTCAGTCAGCTTCTCAACGCCTCCGACAGCAACCACGTCAGCCAGACCGCTCTTAACAAGGGAAAACCCAGCGTAGAACGCGGCTCCCCCGCTACCGCAAGCTGCCTCAACCTTGAAAGCGGGGATCCCCCTAAGTCCTGCGTGATCGGCTAGGAGGGCTCCGAGACTATCCTGTTGCATGAGAACGCTGGATGTCATGTTCCCAACAACTAGTGCCCTGGGCTTCAAACCACCAGCATCAGAGACTGCTCTATCAAGAGCTTCCTTAAATAAGCTTGCAGCAGACCTATTGTAGAACCTGCCGATTTTAGTCACTCCAACTCCGGCTATGAATACTTTCTCCATGAACAACCCTCGACTGAATCAGCTAGATCCATTAATTCGCTCTGAAAGTTAAAAACCTTGAGAAAGAGCTGAATCCCTAGGGGTGGAGTTTCTTCATCGATCCGAACTGGAGTCTTCGGTCATCTTCACTAAATAATCATTGGTCAGAGGGGGTTAAAACTTTCCCTGAGTTTCAAGCTTGAAGAATGTTTAAAAAACTATGATGATACAAGTGAGTAAGCATTAAACTAGTATTTTACCAGGTTAACGTTTGAGAGCTGGTCCAAGGCTACGACAAGTGGTTCGATGACTTCCGAGACCTCAACCTGAACCTCTTTGCTTATATGATCAGCTATTTGTTCAACAGTCCTCTCTCCGTCGCAGAGAAGCCACACATAGTAAGCTAGCGGTGACAGCTCGTATACTTCTTCCTGGGACAGGGCTACGTAGAACTTCTCATCCTCTTCGCCTAGAAACTCTCCCTGCCTCGACGGCTTCCAGAGTTTGATCTCCTGGAATCTTGCCACAGTCTTCTCATGGTCATGCTCGTGTTCATGAGGGTGTTGCTCATTCTCCATGATTACTCCTCTCTTCGCCTGAACCCTCCTCTACGAGGTCCCCTAAAGCCCCCGGTTCTCCTGAAGCCTTGTGGACGAGAGCCTTCTGGCGCGGTGGGCATTTCCTCAGGTATTTCCTCGGCTTGTGGGACTTCCGAGTCTTCAATCTTCTTAACTTCTGTCGTCCTGCCGATGTTCAGCTGGACTTTACCCCTGAACTCGGTGGTCCATCCTCCCTTTATCTCTACAGCCTCTCCCTCGGTTAGCTGGCCTGCCTTCTCGCCCCACGCTGTGACCTCAACTCTTCCTGTTGAATCGCCTATGACAGCGTTGCTTATAGTCCTCGGCCCTTTCTTAGTCTGGATCACGTGCGGAGGCTCTGAGGATATAACCCTAGCCTTTACGCTTACGTTCTCCATTCCGGGCTTAAGATCTTTTATATTTGTAGAAGGGTTTTCACCCTGGTTTGATTCGGAACTTACATACATTACGGATTCGACTCCATTGATTATGTTACGCTTAAACATACAGTTAACCAGCCTTTTAAATATTTTGAAACCACGAGGGCTCGCAGACTTTCTCGCTGAGTAATTCGTAAACCAAGCCAAGGCACTCCTCCAGACGGTAGCTACACATGTATAGGTGGGAAACGTCTCCAATTTTATCAGTGCTTCCGAATCCTAGAACAGGCTTCAAGGCTGTGGACAAGGCCTTCGCAGCTTCAACCTCACAGTCTACTCCACGCTTGGAGGGAATTGTATAAAAGCCTGCGACACGCGCTCTTACGGAGTCCAGGAGGTAGTCAATGTGCCAGTGCCTTCTACCATTGCGAAGCAGGTGCCTGAAAACCCTGTTCTTCACCCCTCCCGGGCCTTTGGCTGAGCCGACGTAGAAGTAAATACCCCTAGGTATTTTGAAAAACGACGACCTCGTTCTCACCTCTAGGTTATCCTCGATGATTAAGGCTAGCACGTAGCAGCCGGGTGAGTCGAGAACATCTTCTTCAATGCTCATTCTACTTTAACCATCTATGAGTGAATATTTTAGACAAGTCCGTGTCGACCTCTACGGCGAATACCTCCATCATTGGCTTCACAACACCGGTTAGCAAGTGCCCGGTGAAAACGCCTTTACCACTTCCTACTACCACGTGAAGATGTAGGCTTAACTCGCCATCAGGCTTCAACAAGTAGTTTCCCTGTAGAGACCCGACTTCAAGGATTTCATTGGTTGCCGCCTTCTGCTTGAAAACACCGTAAGTCTTACTCTCAGGGTTGTAGACACCTATTTCAGCATACTCGAGACCCCCTATCCCTGTTAAAAACCCGTTCCTAAGGTTGAACTGCTTCAACCGCTCCAGTATTGCCCCGGGTATTGTTTCCCCCTCAGAGATCTTGAAAGCCTGAACGCGCATTCCTAACTACCTGATAGTGTTGATTAATTGGCTTGTTAAAATCTCTTCTCTCCGAGAATAATATATTAGGCTGGCTTAACCATAAAACAGTTAGCAATGGTGAAGCATTTGCCTAACCCGGGTATTCAGACCTTGCTTGAAAAGACAGCAAGGTTCAGGAGCGAGCTTGAGAAGCCTTTCGTAGGCAGGAGTGAGGAGGCAACGGTTTTAACACTAGCACTGATTACTGGGGAGCACGTTCTCCTCATAGGGGAGCCTGGCACAGCGAAGTCCGCGCTTGCCAGGAGGGCGGCTGAGCTGATCAATGCCAGGTTCTTCAAGTATTTGCTTACACGCTTCACAGAGCCCGACGAGCTGTTCGGTCCTTTGGATATCAATGAGCTTAGGAATGGTAGGTATGTGAGAATAACTAAGGGGAAGCTACCGGAGGCTGAGATAGCCTTCATAGATGAAATATTCAACGCTAACTCCGCAATCCTTAACATGATGCTGTCAATAATGAATGAGAGAATAGTGTACGATGGCTACTCCGAGATAAGGGTTCCTCTATGGACCATGATCTCCGCCACAAACCGTGTTCCCGATGAAACAGAGCTTCAAGCCCTCTACGACCGCTTCCTCCTCAGACATTTCGTGAGACCTGTTGAGGAGAATAAGTGGGGAGAGCTTCTCGATGCTGTTTGGAGGATTGAATCAGGCCTCTACCTTCACGGGGAGCCTGTTCTTAGCATAGAGGATTTGGCGAAAATCAACGGGTTGATCTACCAGGTTGATGTATCACCTGTCAAGGAGAAGCTGATAAAGCTCTACGGCGTTTTCGAGGACCAGGGGATCCACGTAACGGATAGGCGTAAGGGAAAAGCCCTTAAAATCATAGCGGCCAACGCCTTGCTAAGGCAGTCGATGAAGGCCAGCGAAGACGACCTCTTCATGCTGAAGTACGTGATACCTCGCGATACTGAGGAAGTCGAGAAGGCTTACGTCATCCTGCTCGACGAGATAGAGGCAAGGGAGAAGCATTTGAAGGAGCTCTCGGAGATAGAGGCGAATGTTAGGGAAGCGAAAACCTACATCTCCAATACTCCAGAGCTCGATCCAAGGCTCCTGGATTATTTAAGGAGTTTTGAAACCGTTAAAGAAAAGGTTAAAAAACTCGCATCAGAAGCCGGCGATGACGAGGTAAGGAAGAGAGCGGCTGACGTGCTGGCAGAGGTGAACGATGTCATTGATTTGATCAAGAAAAAGCTAATCATGTAGCTGATGGAAATGGAGAATGAGACTCGCGGTGTGTTAAAAGGTATTGATTATCAAAACCCTCTAACGGTTTACAGAGGGGAGAAGATTAGAAGGATTATAGACTTTCTCGGGGGTAAGGGAGGGGAAATCCCCTTAGAACTGGCGATCGACACCTTCTATGTTTTCTACCTCCCGTTCCCGGTGGTAAGCGAGGACGCGGACCCGTCCAGCAGGAACTACCAAGTTGTAAAATACTTGATGAAATCTCCGAGCCTCCATATCATCAAGGGTAAGACGCTTATTGATCCCTTTATGAGCGGCTTGGCCGCGAGTATTTTCCTCGCAGAGTATGAGTCGCTGGAGGAGGTTCAAAGGTCGAAGCATCCTCAAATCACGGAGCCCGGCGGAGAGTCCGTGGAGGCCTCGGAAGTTAGGAGAATAGTTGAGAAGGCTATTGTGAACACAATGATGGACATAGAGCATGTGAGAAGGTTGAAGTCGGTAATAGAGGGGCTGGAGCCGGGGAGCATCAGCCAGTTATCGTTCGAGGAATACGGGCCCGAGCTTCTCAGACTGGCCAGGAACACGGATGTGAGGAGGATTCTTGAGCTGATACAGGGTTTAAAACCCTGGGAGCTCGGCTTGAAAAAGAAGAGTGAGAGGCATAAGCACGGGGAAATAGGCGGTTATGAGCTGGGCAGAGATATAGAGAGGCTCACACCTTCCTCCAGGATTCTCCCCGATGAGCTCTTCTACCTCAGGTTCCTTACATCCAGGCTTCTCCTTTACGAGAAGAGGGTTGAGGAGAGCCTCGGCCCGATATACGTGTTGCTTGACAAATGCTTGCACGGTGACACCCTGGTTGAGATGTCAACTGGCAGGTTGAAGACGCTGAGGGAGATACGTGTAGGGGATGAAGTGTTTTCAGCACAGGTCATCGGTAACGGAGCCCCGCGTGTTTCAACCGCGGAGGTTGCCGAAGTCGTCATAGATGTTAAGCCGGTGTACGGGTTGAAAACGGAAGCAGGGGTTTTGAAGGTTAGCGGAAACCACATTATCCCTGTCGCTGAGAATGCTTCAACTGTTTTGAAACAGGCTTCCGAGATCCGCCCGGGAGAACTTCTCTACGCTTACGACCAGAGGAGTGACGGCTTCAAGCCAGTTAGGGTTCTCGAGAAGGCGATGCTGAACGTGGAGAAAGTATACGATTTAAGACTGGTGAAAGACCACTTTTTCACGGCGAACAGCATTTTAGTACACAACAGCGGGAGCATGGATGGGGTTAAGATAACATGGGCCAAAGCTGTTGCACTAGGTCTCTACATAAGAGCGGTCAGGGAGCACCGCGAATTCTACATCAGGTTTTTTGACAGCCAACCGTACCCTTTGATAAGGGTCGGCAGGAGGCCTAAGGCGAGAGAGGTAGTCGAGTTAATGAACTATATTGCGAGGGTGAAGGGGAGCGGTGGAACAGATATTTCAAGAGCGCTCATAACAGCCTCAACAGACATTAGAACCGGCGCATCAGGCGAAGCATCCGATATCGTCCTCATAACCGACGGGGTTGACAGGATTGCCGAGCAACACGTGTCTTATAATTTGAAGAGAGTTGGTGCCAGCTTGTACTCCGTAATGATAATGGGCGAGAATCCGAGCCTTAAAAAAGTCTCCGCTAAATACTTCTCCGTCGCTAAATTGGGACGCTCAAGCGCGTTGAAGATTATAGAGATAAGATGATCACTGGTTTGTCGCAGCTATCAATGTCAGAACCGAGAGTGAGAGAATCTTCTCGAACCCCTCGCTAGAGCCGAGGCTGCTTTCCAGCTGGTTCACGAGGTCAATTAACTCATCTGCTTCAAGCCGAGTATACAAGTCTGTTAAAACCACTGCTAAAGCATTTCCAATCGTCGCCGCTTCCCCGCTTCCACCTGCTAGAATAGCCTGCTTCAACCTGTACATACCCAGGAAAAGCTCTTCGACAAGCGCTCCAGGCACTTCAACCTCCCACAGCCTGAGCTCTACCTTGCTGAAGACTGCTGAGGCTATCTCGGGATAGTAAGTGAGCGGTGAAACTATTTCAAGGAACCTGTTGACTATTCCCAAAATCTTCGCGTAAACCTTCTCATCCTCTAGGACGCTGTAAACAGACAAATATTCGGATAACTCTTGGGCCAGGTTCTTAACTTCCTCCTCCGCCAGGTTTAAAACGCTCAGAGATGTTGACGCCGAGTATGCCTCCCAGTAGCTCAATTAAACCCCGTTGGTAAAATCCCCTTGACAAACCATTTAAAACAAAGGTCTCAGCGAGGGAGGGTTTTTAAGCTTTGCTCTCCTAATCCTCCTTGAAAATGCTTAGTGTTCTAACAGGTACTTCACAATTTTTCAGCACGCAGATTATTTCAGCCCAGATGCTAACCGCTATTTCCTCGGGGGTAGCGCTCTTAATATCCAGCCCAGCTGGCATGTGGATGAACATTTTATGCTTTTCCACGTCAACCCCTTCCTGGCGGAGTCTTTCAGCCATCCACTTCGCCCTGTGCCTGCTGCATAAAACCCATACATGCCTCCCAGGATTGGTCTGAAGAATCTTCTTCAAGGACTGATAGTCTGTTTCAACTTCTCCGTACGCGATAACCACTACGTCGCCGGGGCCTAACCGGGTCTTTTCAAACTCTGCAAGGAAGTCCCCCGCGAAAACCCGCTCTGCGAACGGGTATCTCGTAGGGTTCGCCAGGTTCTCGTTCCTATCCATTACGATGGTTCGGAAACCCAGTAAGCTTCCCAGCTCCGCGAGGGGTTTGCCAACGTTTCCAGCCCCTATAATGAGCACCCTTGGCTGAGGCTTCACCACGTTTATGAATACTTCTACAACACCTCCGCACAGCATCCCTGTTGGCTGGGCATCACTTGGAACGTTCTCCCTTCTCAAGGCGAGCTTGATCTTCCTGGGCTCGCCTTTCTCGATCGCTTCTAGAGCATTCCTGATTATGATAGCCTCCAGCTCCCCGCCCCCTATCGTGCCTATCTTCTCCCCGCTCACCGTTACAGCCATCATGGCCCCTATTTCACGGGGGCCGCTTCCTTCCTTACTTATTAGGGTCGCTATTGCAACAGGGTTACCCTTGTTCAACTCCTCGATAATCCTACCGTATAATTCTTCAGGCCTCAAGCCCCTCCTCCTCAACTATCTTGATGTTTTTGAAAAGTAAAATCCTCCTGATAACCCTATAGTCGGTGTCTGTCAACTCCTTTGCGAGCTTAATGATAACGCTGAATCCTCCAACCCCTACTACGGGGGTTCCTTCGAAGAAGTATGTTGGAGAATATCCTTTCGACACCAGTATCGGGTTGATATCGTCGAGGATGTCGCGAATATCATGCTGGGACCATGCTTCCTGAATAATAATCCTGTTTTTAGACAGCCTCCCTATCATTATAGGTCACTCTTTCAAAAGAGTATTTAACGAGACATGTTAATAATTGTAACCGGTTAACGGGGGTTTAAGATTTGAGCTTCAACCTAATGATAACGCATGAGCCAGGGCTCGACAACTACAGGTTTGTGATAGGGAGTCTTCGATCCCTTATCAAGGATTACCAGGTGATTGACAAGGGTCCCTGCGTCATCCTGATCAAAGTGCCGGATCCTTACCAAGCTGTTGAAAATCTGAGGAACCTGGTCAAGGAAGCCCCAATGGTATACAGGGTAATACCTATTGACATGATTGTTGACCCGTACGTTGAGGATGTTGCGGAGAAGGCGGGCGAGCTGGCTATGGCCAGGATTCCCCAGGATAAGACGTACAGGGTTACTCTGCACGGCCGCTTATATTGGAGGGAGACCAGGATGCCGGCTCACAGCATGGATGCTGTAAGAGTTATCGCTGAGAAGATTGACCGCCAGGTATCCCTCTCCAACCCGGACTACGTTGTGTACGTCCGAAGCGTTAAACTATATCATAGGAGGCGGTACGCTACCATAACTGTAACGGCTCCCGATAAAATAATCGTGAGCAAGTCCGACAAGCCTTAACCACTACCTTACTCTTCCAACAGGGAAGACGTATACTGGCTTATATCCTTCGGGAAGCCTCAATACTTTGGAGACCTGGTCATCATCGAATGCGCCAACAGCAACGGTTCCCAAACCCATCTCAACCGATGCGAGATAGATGTTCTGGCCGATATGCCCAGCCTCGTTTAAAATGTACCGCCACCCTCTCTCTCCGTAGTAGCCTGTGGTTCTTTCAGCAACTGCTACGAGTATTATGTTAACCGGAGCGTTAAAAACCCATCTCTGCCCTAAACAGGCTTTCGCAAGCTCTCTCGACAAATCACCTTTCACAACCTCCACTAGCCCATTCTTCTCTGCACTGTAACGATAGACCCCGGGCTCAAGCCCTTCAACCCCATTGGTTTTAACGGACATGTATATTTCGTAAGGAAAGGTTGCGCCGGCTGATGGCGACGTCCTTCTCTCACATCCAGGCTCAACACAACCATATGCGTACCATAAAAGGTTTGACACCTCCTGTAGTGTGAGAGGTTCCTCCCTATAGCTTCGAACACTCTTCCTTTCCTTCAGCAATCTCCCCAGGCAGGTCTCGGTTTTCGGAGCGGGCAGGCTGATTTCACGCATCATAAATCCCACTGTTAGAGAATTTTGTGTTTAGGCGCAAATATTCATGACTCTTAAATTATTTTAAGACATCCATGGATAAAGATTATTGGAGGGGTTGAATATACGGCTTTCCGATATTTTCAGCGATGAAGCCATTAAGACACTGATAGATTTCCTCAGCAATCTCGAAAAGATTGCTAAAAGCTTCAGCAGCTCCCTCGATCTGTTGAACACTATGAGAGTTGGCGAGGCAAGGGTTCAGCTCGCAGAAGTCTTAAAGCTAGAGGAGAGGGGGAAGGAGATCAGGACTAGGCTTGAGGAGCTGATCGTTTCATCAAGGCTGGAGCCCTCTCTCAAGGAAGACTTGTTAAACTTCGTCATCAAGGCTGACGCCATAGGCGACCGCATCAAGGAGGCGGCTAGAGAGCTTACCATTCTCCCAATACTTGAGATTCCCGCGGAGATCCGCAACGGGATTATAGAGTTGAGCAAGCTGTCTATTACGGCTCTCCAGCAACTTGTGATGGCGGCGAAGAAAACGATGGAGGGAGATAACGCGAAAGCCCTTGAAGATGTAAAAATGATTAACAAGTATGAGGAGAGGGCTGATCAAATCGACCTGGCAAACAGGGGGTTGCTCATAACCCTGTCGGACAGGTTGAAGCCGGTTACCATGGCTATTTTGATACATGATTTAAACAAGGATTTAGAGGATAGTGTAGACGCCTGCCAAGTAGCAGGTGAGTATTTAAAACTGATCATCCTGACCTGGCTTGTCTGATTCGAACACCCCTTCGGGAGGAGTTTTCAAGCAATAATGTTTTATCCCCTACCAGCTAAATAATTATGGTGATGTGTATGAAGAAGCTTCTATACCCTATGCGCACTTACCTGGTGGTTTCAGGCAGGATCGGCGAGGAAGTAAACGTTATGACAGCCGACTGGGTAACCATGGTTTCTGCAGAACCCTTCATCATAGCTGTAGCAATATCTCCTAAAAGATACACTCACAAGCTCATAACCAAGTACAAGGAGTTCGTGGTTAGCGTACCAACAATTGAAATCCTTAGAGAAGTCTGGGTTTTCGGCTCCAAGAGCGGGCCGGGTAAACTATTCGAGGCAAGGGTTACGTTCGAGAAGCCTAGCGCCGTGAATGTTCCATTGATTAAAGGGGCCTCCGCGAATCTTGAATGCAAGGTTATAGGGATGCATGACTACGGGGATCACACACTCTTCATAGGCGAGGTGGTAGCGTACAAGTATGATGAAAGGGTTTACAGGGATGATGAGCCGAAGCCGGGCTCAGGCTTCATACTCCACATCGCGAGAGACAAGTTCACGGTGGAGGAGGGGTCAGTGATCACGCCTAAATAGGTTATAATACGGTGGGGATGAGAACCTCTTATATACCAGTTCACACCTTATTTTCAAATGTGAAGAATCATGTCTAGACCGGATTACTATAAATTCTTAAGCAGCAGGGCCAACCTTATTGAGCCAAGCCCTATAAGGGAGATGGTAAGCAAGATCGCGGTTAAATCCAAAACCAGGCAGGTCATATCCTTCGCAGCCGGCGAGCCCGATCCCGATGTAATACCAAGGGAGTTGTACGCAGAGCTCTCCTCAGAGCTTTTCAGAAAGATAAGGATAATAGGCAACTACTCACCAGCTGACGGAGTCATAGACTTGAAGAACGAGATAGCTGGGTTCATGAAGGAGTTTGATGGTATTACTACGAGCCCTGAGAACATAGTTGTCACCCTCGGAGGATCCCAGGCTATCGACCTAATAGGGAGGCTCCTGCTAGACCCCGGAGATATCGTGCTGACCGAGAACCCATCCTACGTTAACACTCTCCTAGTCTGGAGACACTACGGCGTTCAGATTCACGGCGTGCCAATGGATGATCAAGGGCTTATACCGGAGGAGCTGGAGAAGGCTCTTTCAAAGCTGAGTAAGGAGGGGAAGAAGGTTAAACTGCTCTATACTATTCCAACAGGGCAGAACCCTTCAGGGCTGACGCTAGCGCCTGAAAGGAGGAAGCATGTGCTCGAGATAGCGAGCAAGTACGATATCCTTGTGGTGGAGGACACAGCGTACAACCATCTTCTCTACGAGCCTATCGATGTTAAAACGTTAAGATCCATGGATAAGGAGGGCAGGGTGCTCTACGTTGGGTCCTTCAGCAAGGTCCTGGGCACCGGGCTGAGGATTGGCTGGCTGGAGGCCCCGCCGGAGATTATCGAGAAGGCTAAGATGGCTAAGGGGCCAATGGACATGTGCCCCCCGGTTCCAATGCAATACCTGGTTCTAGAGGTGTTGAGGAACAAGGTGTTCAAGCACGTGAAGGAGAAGGCCATTGAAACCTACAGGTTGAAGCGCGACCTGATGATTAAGGCGATAGAGAGTTATCTCCCAGGGATCAAGTACACACGCCCCGTGGCGGGAATGTTCGTACTGATATGGCTGCCTAGAGGGATTATGGCGGCACAGTTCACCGAAGCCTTACTCGAAAAATATGATGTCGCGGCAATCCCTGCAACACCATTCTACACCGACGAATCAGGCAGGAGTGTCGTGAGGCTCAACTTCTCAATGGCTAAGACAGAGCTTATCGACGAGGGTATTAGACGTATAGGTGAGCTTTTAAAAGAGCTTACCGCCTAAGCTTCCTTTTTTTTCAAATGAAAACGCTTGCAATACTTGACACTATCAGCGGGCCGTTTAAGTCGACGAAAGTAGTCATCAACGGGAAAACCAGGTTATCCGGGTTCCAGCCTCTTCTAAAAGAAACCTGTGTCAGGTAGAAAGTGAACAGTGAGGAAACAGTGAAGAGGAGGGGGAAGGATAATCCTACGACAAGAACGCCCATTCCAATGTTGAAGAGGCTTGTCAAGGTTAAACCGGAGACTACCAGCATGCTCAGCAGTATTGCTGTGAAGGTTGCGAATGCAACATTTTTCAAGTCACCAGCATACTCGCGGAGGGAGTTTTCAACGCCAAGATGGAGCTTCACGTTTAAAGAATTCCCTAGAACACCCATCCCAGCACCTATTAAAGCATTGAACGCTGGGAGTGAGCCAAGTATTAACGGGAGTCTAGCAAGAACCGAGGCCCTTGCCGCAAGCGCCAGGCCTCCCAGGCTGCTGCCAAAAGATGCTGCAACAGATGATGCAGTGTTCTCCAGCATGGTTCTCAGCTCCCCAGCCCTCCACACGGCGATGGAAGAGAAGGCTGCGAGAGCACCCAGCGAGGAGACGATTAGTATCTCGAAATCATGTGGTATTGCTTGGAAAAGGGTTGAAACAGTGATGAATGTGAAAGGAGTTAAGGCATCCCCAACTCCTGTGACAATTGTTGCAACGAAATCCGTGGGGTCCCTACCTGTTTTAAACAAGAGTATTATTGAAACCGTGGTTACCGGTGTGAGGATGAAATACACTATTGTGCTGGAGGCCAGGGATATGAATAAAAGGGTGAGTAAGCCAGGGGATTCAATCCCCAGTGAAGCCGAGATAGCGTAGGACAGCAATGCTATGATGAGGGAGGCGGTTATGGTGACGGAGTAGCTGATTAACACGTTGTAGAGGTTGTATCTTGAGAGAACCCTGGGCTCTGCTTCACCGACGTGGAGGGCTGTTGTAAGCCTGTAGCCGAGAGCCCCGTACACGTCTCCACGGAGATCCATTAAGCCAGGTATCAGCATCAGGAAGACCGGGTATAAGGTGAGGATTTCAACACTTGTCTGCAGGGTCAGGCCTGCCAGTACCTCGCCAACGCCCAGCGCCCCCAGTGATACTAGAAGCCTTCGCACCCTCTTGTTCAGCAAACTTATCGCCCATGGCTGCTTATCAACGCTCCCACGCGTTTATCCTTGATATAAATAATCGCAACTCTTATATAACTCCTTTCTTAAAACCTCTACAAGAGTTTAAAAACCATTAATCCATAGTATTAGATGTGTTTGAGGAATCCCTGTTGAGCCAGCGAATCCCGCCTGACATTCACAGGCTACTCCATGAGAAACCAATCAAGATCACCTATCGGGCTAAGCCGGTTAGGGAGGTTTTAAACAGCATTTGGCTTCAATCGGACATAGCACTCGACCTCGCATTCTACTCCTACTTCGCCCGCGACCAGGACACGGCTAGGCTAGTCCTCGAGATAAACAGGAGTATTGACGAGCTACTGGGCCAGTTCATCCTTCACACGAGCCTAGCATACGGGAGGAGCAGGGAGGGTGGTTTCGCAGTCCTTCTAGCACACTACTATGCTTCATCAATGGACGCTATCGTAGACTCGGTTAAAGACATCGTGTACATGCTTCTAACAGGCTACGACACACTCGTCACCTACGAGAACATACTCTACTACACTGATGGAGAGGTCATAGCCCCCTACACGCTCACCGAGGATGTCAAGGTAGTGGATATCACGGACAAGTACCCGCTGGACGTGATCCTCGTAGCCAAGGATGGGAAGTGGAGGATCGCGCCTGGACTGGGCGAGAAGGTTTCAAAAGGAAGCAGGATCTACCTGAGAGGGTTCAAGGAGAACGTGTACAGGTTCCTCAGGGACAAGGGGTTGGAAACCGTTGAAAAGCCTCTCGACCACAAGGAGGCTGAGCAACTGGTCAAGGGTATTGTCGAGCTGAAGGATTTCACAAGGCTAATGGTAGACCTGGCACACTACGCCCTCATGGAGGCGAACCCCGGGATCATCCAGGAGGTGGAGGACCTGGAGGTTTACGTTGACTGGAAACACCTCCAAGTCCTCAACACCCTGAGAGAGTGTTTCGGAAAAATAGACTCAGCTACACACGTAGGGTTCACAACCATGCTGAAAGAGCTGGAGGACGTGGCCGACGCCAGCAATACTATAAGCCACATAACAATGATGATAGGGGAAACCCCCGGGGAATACTACGAGGTCTTCAAGAAAGTATTCGAAACCATTGGTGAAACCCTTAGAACAGTCACTGTTGTAAAAGAGGTTGAGCTGGACAAGCTAACCCTGTGGCTCAGGAAATACGGGGGCTCAGTATTGGCTGTGAAAAGCGGCTCGGAATGGATAGCCCACCCCCTCGCTAAAAGCCTCATGCTAAAGCCAGGGGATAAGATAATACTAGCCCACCAGTCAGAGTTCACAGACGAGGTAAACACGATACTCTCGAAAATATCGTGAAAAACTAATTAAATAATCGATGAAGAGTAACCCATCCATATCAAAACCTTTTTAACATAAAACGCTAATAATATATCGTTGGTGTAACAACCTATGAAAGCAATCTCCCCAGTCATAGCCACAGTCATAATCGTAGCAGTAGCAATAGCAATTTCAATCGCAGTAGCACTATGGCTAACAGGCATAGTGGGAGGATTCACCACAGTAGAAAACCTTCAAATAACCTACGCCTACGCCAATAAGACGAATGGTGGGTCGTGGACAGTCGAGTTAAAAGTTGAAAACAAAGGCACGGCGACAGCAACAATTGACGCAGTGTTCGTAAATGGTATACCTCTCAGTTCTGGTGTTACAATTAACGATAGCAGTATTCCTTACACAGTTCCGGCGGGTAGCTTTGCAACCGTAAAAATAACTTTGAGCGGGAGCGGCTATTCGTCTGGCCAGCAGGTTGAGATTAAGTTGCACACTGCTAGCGGTAAGGAGTATCCGAAAATGGTTACCCTGCCATAATCTTTTTTTACCCTGATTTTCCCATTTAGGTGTTTTGCGTGCGGGCTTTAAGCCCCTTGGTTGCTACGGTTATTTTGGTTTCCGTGGCGATTGCTGTTTCCGTGGCTTTTGCGCTCTGGGCTTCTAATATTGTGAGCGTGGAGTCTAACAGGGATTTGGAGATCATTTCTTCATACAATGAGCCAGCAGGAGATGGGTGGAGTGTCACGGTTATTGTTAAAAATATTGGGACAAGGTCGACAAGCATTACCAGGGTAATGATTAATCACAGGGTTTGCGACATCATCGTGGAGTTCGACGGGCCCAGGGGCAGGGCTTTATACCCGGCTGGGGAGGCTGGGTATTATTTAGCCCCTGGCGAGCAGGTTGTTTTAAAGTTTAAGCTTAAGAGCCAGGAGTCCTGCAACATGTTTTTTACCCCAGGACAGATGGTTGAGATAACGATTTTAACCTCGACTGGGATGGAGTACCCGCAGAGTATTCAGCTCAATTAATTTTTACATCAAGCCCATTCTTATCCATTTACACAAGATTTAAATAATACTATATTAAATACTTTGAATGGTGGTGATCGTGAATAAAGCGTTAGCGGTGACGATTCTATCAATCACATCGCTACTTGCCCTGCTGATCGGCTTATGGTACAGCAACGTGTTCGCATACACCGGGGGCTTTCCAACATACGACTACAGGGTATACGCGATCGCTAAGAAAGACGGAGGGTTCGATCTAACCTTAATCGTCACAAATAAGGGAACAGGCGACCTCGAAATCCACGGGTACTATTTAAACGGCTTGAAATGTGAGTTTAGAACATATGTTATTGTTAACGATACTGTTGTCGAGAAGGAGTTGCCGGTTACAGTGCCCCCGGGCGAGAGCCAGGAGATAGCTATTCCTTTAAGAAACGATAATGACTGCAACCTGAGCTTCTTGTCAGGGCAGATCATAGAGCTTATTCTCGAGACGAACACGCCGGTGCAGTATCGAAACCTCATCACGCTTCCTTAGACAAGAAGGGATAAGGCTATCGCTGAAACCCCCGCGTACAGCAGTATATCCCTCCCGCTCAACAACCGGGTTTTAACCGGGGCTGGCGTACCGTAGATAAGGAGGGTTTCGCTAACGCTTCTCGCAGTGCTCATAGCGTGTAGCAGTAGAGGGTTAAGTATTCTTGTGAAGTATTTGCCACCGTATTTTATTCGAACCGATAACAATGCCTCGCTGAAGGCTCTAAGGGTGAGGGGGAGCTGTATCATGGATAAGGCCAGGATTTTCGCAAAACCATCCGCCCCGGTTGATGAGAAGAGGTAAACCCATTCCTCGATACCCACCCACTGAAACAGGAGGATGGCGGCGAAAGCGATGGCTGAAAGCCTCAGCGCACCTGTCAGGACGTTTTCAATGCTGATAGGCGTCAAACCTGTGGCGAGTGCCAACACGTTTATGAGTAAACCCAGGAGTATGAACAGCAGGATTAGCTGAACCCCTTTTAAAAGCCTGGCCAGGCCCGAGTTGTATGCGATGAGACCGCTCGTGAACGCGAGTGAGAATGCGTAGAAGAGTGTTGAAGAATCCTTTCTCACGATCGCGGCCAGCAGGGATAAAAGGATGAGTGTTAACGGGACCGCGAGCCTCGCCGCCAGGCCAAACCCTTTTGCACGAGGCTTCGTCACCAACAGCTCGGCTAGATCTCTGATCACTCCTCAACACCTATCAACAGCTTGGCAAGCTCAATGCTGAACACCGCGTTCAAAGGCTTCTCCAAGGCTTTAGCCGGCTTCAAACCCCCGTTCTCAAGCACCATAAGCCTCCAGTTATTTAAAAGGCTGGTGAACTCCCTACTGCTCGTTGTCAAAAGCTTCGCGGAAGGTGTTTCCGAGAGAAGCCTAACTAGGTTGAATCTGTCAACGTAGGTTAGCCCGCTGAAAGGCTCGTCCAGCAGGATCAGGTCCGGCTTAACCGTTCTTGAAGCGAGCAGGACTGCCGCCTTAACCATTTGCCCATGAGACAGCTTGCTCGGAGGCTTGTCAGGGTTCAACCCCTCCTTTAATAGTGCTTTCAAAGCCTCCTGAACGCAGGCCTCGCCGCCACCGTAGGATTCGCACAGCCTTACAGCCTCCTCCCTGAGGCTTCCCTCCGTGTAGAACAAGTGGATTAGCTGCGGGATATATATGAAGCGGCCTTTTACATCAACCCTGCCCTTCCACGGCTTCAAATACCCTGTTATAAGCTTGAGAAGAGTTGTCTTGCCAGTCCCGTTCAACCCTATTATTGCAACACCCTCGCCTCTCCTGAGCTCTAGGCTGGTATTGTTCAACACGGGCTCATTGTAGCCGAATGACACGTTCTCCAGCTTGAGAACCACTTCTCCAAGCCCTCCCCGATCAGATTGCTGAGCCAGGGTTGTTCTAAGGGTTTTCCTCGCTGCAGTCCTGAATAGTGCTGTTAAATCCGCTTCTTCAATCCGCCCGTTTCTCAGGGCGAACACCTTGTCGAAAAACCTGATCACCCTGTTGAAGCGGTGCTCAAAAACAATAATGGTTTTACCAAGCCTTTTCAAAAGGTGTAGCATGTCGAGAAACTCGTCAACACCTTTATCATCCAGCCACATGAACGGCTCGTCGAAAACCAGCACCTCAGGATCTGGTATGAGGGCTTTCCCGGTCGCGGCCCGCCTCGCCTGGCCTCCGGAAAGGTTGAAGAAGTAGCAGTTGCGTAGCTCGCGAAGGTTGAAGCGTGTAAGGGTTTTCTCAACAACCTGCTTCTCGAACCTCTCACCGTAAACCTTTCTCGCGTAATCCCTGTAGTCATCCTCAAGGATGAAGTTAAGAAAGTGGATGTAAGGGTTTTGGGATACAACGTGGATTTTCAACCCGAGGCTGAAGGGGTCAAGTCCTAAGGCTTCAACACCGTTAACCTTGTACGAGCCTTTCACCTCCACCCCGTAGATGGGTCCTGCGGTTCCGTTTAAAACCCTCGCCAGGGTTGTCTTACCGGAGCCTGTTGCCCCTACTACGAGAACCGACTCCCCCTTGTGAACGATCAGGTTCAACCCTTTCAGAACCCATTCTCCACCACTATACCTAGCCCACAAATCCTCTAGCTCTACCGCTACATTACTGCTCATACAGTATACCCGTTTTCAACAAGTATTCTACAACGTATATCGCGGCCAGGCTTATTGGCATGGCAATCGTTAGGTTGAACACGTCGATAAGGATCACAATGCTGTAGACGTATGAGAGGGCTGACTCGTAGCTCATCCCGTATGAGTATACAAGCCAGTAAGGCGTTACGATAATGTTGAACAAGTGCATTACTGAAACCCTGCTCAACGCGGCTACCCCGGTTGAAGCAGGGATGGCTAACCTCCTCCGGGATCTGAACTTTCTGTACAGGTAGATCAACGGAATGATTGTTGAAGCCTCAGCGACAACCTTCATAACCATGCCCATGAAGTCTGCCCCGAGGGCAACAGACACCAGGTAGTAGACGGGGAGCGAGTATGCTAGAAGGCCCCATCCCATGTATCCTAGGATTGCTAACGGGACTCCCGAGGCATCGTACTTCAGCCAGGTTAACAAGGGGAACGGTATTTCAAGAAACCTTAGAATAACTGCTAAGGCTGTAAGCGTGGAAATGTAAGCTATAGTCTTGTATCGAACCTGGCTCATCAGCATACACCATTGATTTATTGAGCATGCTCGGGAGGTTATAATGCTTAACTACTCGTAAGCTACGTCTGTTACCACGCTGAACCTGTCAGCAGCCAGCACCACGCCTATAGCAATAAGGGTCAGCACTGCGGAAGCATACACGGAGTAGTTGATGTACTTTAATGTTTCAACCTGGCCTCTCCAAATACTGAACGATACACTTACCTCTTTGGTTTCATCGAGAAATGCCTCCCCGCTCGCGGTTATTATTACAAAATAGCTTCTCATGCTTCCCTTGAAAACCTCCACCAAGCCGTTTTCATCGTAAACGACTTCATCAATGTAAAGATTTACAGGTGTTCTAACACCGTGGATTTCAACGAAATACCTGGGTATTGACCTGTTTGTTATCGACCGGCCGGCAAGCTCGGGGTTGGCGAGGAGGCCTGCTGGGTGGAGCCTGTTCACGACGAATCTCACAGTGTCCACAGGGCTTTGTGAAACGATCCAGGAGCCCTCCCTGCTGTAAAGAATCACCGTGTCGTTCACCCCTCCAGCCTCAATGCTCAGCGAGTACACGCTTGTCATTTCCTTATTCGTCTCCCATGAAATGTAGAAGCCTGCTAGGAGTGCGAAAAGAAGGATTGTTACAAGTATCTTGGTCCCCGCCCCTAGCGTGTAGAACTTCCTGGGGAAAACACCTATTGAGTGGAGGTATTCCTCTAGAGGGCTTGTCAACCGGGTTTTCAACCGGTTTATCGGCCCAGAGGCTATTAGCCAGACTGCGGCCACGCCTGCTACGAAGCCTCCTGCATGCGCGAAATATGCCACTCCGCCGAGGTTTAAATATCCGTATATCACCTGCTCCGCGAACCATATCAGCAGGTAGATTGATGAGGGCAGTGGAAGGCATATTGGGAGGAAGAAAAAGAACATGCAAAGCGAAACCCTGGTGTGCGGGAATAGGATGAAGAATGCTCCCAGGACCGCGCTTATAGCTCCTGAAGCCCCTACTGCAGGTATGACGAGGGCTTCATAGCCTCCTATAGGGATTAAAGCAATGTGGAACAGGACTGCGCCTAACCCGCCTATGAAATATAGGATGAGAAATCTGAGAGAGCCTGTCACAGCCTCAACGCTCTTCCCGAACAAGTAGAGGAAGAGCATGTTGAATAATATGTGGAACAAGTCTGCATGGATGAACATGCTGGTAAAGATTCTTTTAACACCGTCGAGCGTTGGGAGAAGCAGTGGGTTGAATCCGTAGGTGTAGATGTAGTAGGGATCTGTTTGCAGGAAAGACCTGGCCCTGCTAGTGTAGAAGTAAACAGCCAAGTTGGCAAGGACTAGCAGTATTGTCACTACGGGACGCTTTTTCAAGTATCTAACAGGTTGCTCCGGGACAACAACCATTGAAGAGTTCAACCCCAGTTAAATCCAGTATTTAATAGCCATCGTTAGAATTTAAACATGTATACAGAGCCGGAGTACATGAATAGGCGTGTGTCAGCTGTCTTAGCAGGGTTAGTCCTGATCGCGGCAATAATCCTCGCATCCCTCCTCATTCTTAACCTTGAACAAGCTCCAGGCACAACTTCAACGCTTACAACGACTACCACGTTAACCACCCCTGCCACCGAGACTACTACCACTCAGGCGAAGCATTACGAAGACGTGTATGTTTCACTGGTGATTGAGCAGTTAAAATGCCAGCCTCCTAAAGCACCGGTCTACTTTAGATTCACCCCGTTCCCTAATGAGACCATTACCACCGTCTCCGTAGCCGGCGACTTCACAGGCTGGACCCCTCACGACATGTCAAGGCTTGACAACGGAACATGGATGGCTCTATTCTGCGTAACACCTGGGACAGTAGTTTACAAGTACTTGATCAACGGGGCTTGGGTAAAAGACATGTCAACCGGCCACTACGGGCTCCCAGTGGATCCTGAGGCACAGGGCTTCGTCGACGACGGCTTTGGCGGGAAAAACGCTGTCAGACAAGTCTCGTTCCCAACAGACACCAGGTTTTTCATCCACATCGATGACGACCCGGTGTACCTGTCGCTTGCGGATGAAATGCTGGTGGCTAGACTGTTCACGTCTAACATTGGTGATGTCTTAGTATACGTGGTCGCGGGGGAGCAGCAGTATAGGATGAAGAAGCAGATGTGGACGGATTACACTGTAGTGTGGTATAGAGAGATGCCTTTCAGTGAGACCATGCAATACTTCTTCATAATCGATTACGGCGACCATGGTTTGAGAATATTTAAAGACCCTGTGAACAAGTACTTCAACGGCAATGCTACATCGTTTTTTAAACAAGTATCATGGGTTAGGGAAGCTGTGGGTTATCAGATTTTCCCGGACAGGTTCTACAACGGCGACCCCTCTAACGATCTGCGAGGCAATGAAACAGACGAGTTATGGCTTAACGAGCTTGCGGGAGGGTTGAAGCCAGTGTTCTCCAACTGGAGCGACCCAATCACCAGTATTTCGGTGGGGATTTAGCAGGGGGGTTCTAGCAAAACTCGACTACTTGGACAGCCTCGGCGTTAAGATGATTTACTTCAACCCAATATTCCTCTCCGGTAGCGTACACGGTTACGATACCTACGATTACTTCATCATTGATCCCAAGTACGGGAATGAAACAGTTTTGAGAGCTCTCCTAGACGAGGCTCACAGGCGCGGTATTAAGGTGATTTTCGACTTCGTTCCCAACCATGTCGGCATAGGCTTCTGGGCGTTCCAGGATGTCTACAGGAATGGTCCGCAGAGCCCCTACTGGAACTGGTTCATCATTAAGAAGTGGCCTTTTAAGCTCGGTGATGGAAGCGCTTATGAGTGCTGGTGGGGTATTGGAAGCCTTCCCAAGCTCAACCATTCAATCCCAGAGGTGAAGCAATACCTTTTCAGTGTAGCCCTTCACTGGCTTGAATTCGGCTTCGACGGGTTGAGAATAGATGTCCCCCTCGACGTGCTTGATGCTGAGAATTTCTACAGGGAGTTAAGGATTCTCATCAAGCAACGTTATCCAGACGCATACATCGTGGCCGAGATCTGGACTCTAAGCCCTGAATGGCTTAAAGGCAGGCACTTCGATAGTTTAATGAACTACGCGCTCGGGAGAGACATCCTGCTACAGTACGCGGCTGGGAGGAAGAGCGGCGACCAGGTGTTTAGAGAGCTCTACAGCTACTATTCTCAAATCCCCGTAAGTGTCGCCGGAATGAGCTTCAACATCATAGGGTCGCACGATACCTCGAAGATTCTGACAGACCTTGGAGGAGGGAGGCTTGGCTCAACACCGACAAACGAGTCTATAAGGAGGCTGAGGCTCCTCGTCACTCTTCAGTTCACGGTTCCGGGCATGCCCGTTGTTTTCCAGGGGGATGAGAGGGGGATCCTGGGATCGTCCAGCTATTATGATGAGCACAGGTATCCGATTCAGTGGGATAAGATAATACCCGAGGTTTTCGACTACTATTTGAGAATGTCGTGGATTAAAAAACATTCCGGCGTTGAAAACCAGCATTATTTCCCTTTACGCCTCGAACGGGCCGGTGATAGCATTCTTCAGAGGGTATGATAACGAGGTATTAGTGGTTGCAAACAACAATCTGGATTCAACAATATTCTCTCTTCCAACTGCTAAATGGATGGTGCTGTATCCTGGTGAGGCAAGAATTGTTGAGGGGGAGTTAGTTGTCGAGGGCTTGACAGGCATGGTTTTAGCGAGATATGATTATGCTCTCTCCCTCGGCTTAATCGGTTGAGTGGTCATAATCTATCCTCATATCCGGCTCTAGGTGAACCGTTACCTCCCATCCAAGCTTGTTTCTAACTGCTTCCTCAATCAGCGTGGCTATTCTGTGAGCTTCCTCCAGGCTGATCCTCGGGTCAAGCCTAAGGTGAAGGGTTATCTCAACATGAGCCCCGTACTCGTGGATGTGTATGTGGTGGAGGTCTCTCGCCTGGGGGGCTACTGATGATACTATCTTCATCAACTCATCCTCTTCAACAGGCAGGGGGCTTCGCCCCATTAACAGGTTTGAAGCAGTCTTGATAAGCCCCCAGGCTAAGTAGACGATAAGCCCGGACACTATTAAACCGAGAACCCCGTCCACCCACCAGTAGGTTTCACCTAACAGTAAACCAGCAATTATTAAAAGAGATGCTATCGCGTCGCTCCTGTGATGCCACGCGTCTGCTTTAACACTGCTCATTTCATGCTTTTCCCCTAATCGCTCAGCCCATCTTGCAAGCAACTCTTTTGAAACAGCTGATAAAGCCATAACGCCGAGTGCTATGCTTGAAAACGTTAGTGATTCCCGGCTGAGAAGCTTTTCAAGGCTTTGCTTGAAAAACTCGTATCCCACTATGCCGAGCATTGTGGCGATCACGATTGTTGCTATGGTTTCAATTCTCTGATGGCCGAAAGGATGCTCCTTGTCAGGTGGTTTAAAACCTAGTTCAACCCCTATTAAGACCACTATTGATGTTAAACTATCTGATAAAGTGTGGAACGCGTCGGCCATTAAAGCTACCGAGCTGGAGATCAGTGCAGCGTAGTATTTGAGCGCGAAGAGAATAGTGTTTAAAAGTATTGAGACAACCGCTTCAAGATACCCAGCCCTTCTCCTCGCCTGGTCGCTCCGGCTCATGTCATCCCCCTTTGAAAACCCTGCTAAGCCTTATGCTTGAGTCCTGGCATAAAACCTCATCGCTGGAGAGCAGTCTCTCCTCCAGCCTTGCAACCACGGATTCACGCTGAACACTTGCTTCAACGTTTTTGAAGAAATCAGCTAAGATCTTCTCAACCTTAACGCAATCCTCGTAGTTAAAGCATAGTGTTCCTTCATCAACCCATGTTGCCTTCACGCAGATCTCCGGCAAAGCCGAACCCTACTCTCGAACCTGGTTCAATAGAGGCGCGAATTCTCCAAGACCTAGTGCTCTGAGAGTTTCCTCTGTAGGAATACCTCTCTCATCCCACCCTATTTCAGCATAGTACTTCTTCTTCAACTCCTCCACCTCATCTCTTCCGATGGAGCTTCCTCTGTAGGGTCCTGTTGGAAGGGGTTCGTAGAACCGAGGCGGGTTGTCATCGTCTCTTACACCCCACTCAGCGTCAGGCCCTCCCAGCGATAGGAGCAGTCTTTGCAGAGTGATTATCCTTCTCCCTATGCTGTAGAATTCGTTGAGATTCAAACCCCAGCCTGTTATGATGTTCAAGTATTCTAGGAGTCCTTTGTCGTCAAGCACTGTGAACATGCATACAACACCGCTGTCGAGAATAGCGTACCAGGTCTCCGACTCGGTCGAGTCAACCGGGAATCCTGCCACGCTGGTGTGGTCGCCGCCCTGGGCTGAGAGAGCGTAAGAGATTGGCTGGGGGTAGTCTCTCCTGCTTCTAACGCCGTGTGCTCCTACAGTAATGCCTTTAACCTGCACAGCGTACCTTGTCAGGTCCACTCCCTTCTGCTCAGAGAGAATCCTGGCAGCCCTGTATGTACCCTCAGCCAACACCTCCCCTATGCCTCTCCGATGGGCTATATCCCTCATCAATCTAGCTAAGCATTCCACATCGCCCCATTTCAACTCATAGCCTACTTCATCCCTCGTTAAGACCCCTTTTTCGTAAAGCTCAATAGCAAATCCCATGACGTTGCCTGTTTGAATCCCGCAGAGCCCTAGCTCGTCAGCCAGGCTCGAGAGTAGGACAGTCTCCTTAGGGTTGAAAACACCGAGGTTGCTGCCTAGGTAAGCAGCCATTTCATAATCCGGGTTATCAGTAACGTATACTTCTCCTTCACGTTTCACAAGGCTCAGCTTCATGCATGCTACTGGGCATCCCCAATCAGCCCACGGATTCTTCACCCACGTCTCCAGCTCAAACCCAACGTGGGAGAAGTTTTTCACATCATGCCACTCCTCCTGCCAATTCCTCACCGGCATGCTGCTCAAGTAGTAACCAGTGTACCATGTTCCCTCAGTAGTGCCCCACTGCCTGAACCTTTTCATCCTCTCCCTAACGTTTCTAAGAGTGCTCCTGAAAAGGCTGCTCAAGGATTCGGGATCGTATATTGAAGGGAGGCTACCGTACCCTTTAACCGCTATAG
>NZ_DBOUKL010000009.1:0-6886 GCF_059755995.1 Thermosphaera sp.
GAGTTGCAAATTAAGGAGCTTGTAAACACTGGCGAGCTCGACGGACGCCTTGTAGAGGTTACCAGTATTAGCGGAATTATATTGTTGACGAATCCTAACACCAGACAACCCAACTACCATGCTGTACTGTACGACCCATTAAACTACTTACTCTTCACATACAACCTTACAATGCTGTTCTCAGAGCTAAACCCATCAATGCGGGACTGCTACATAAGTAGATACTTAGCATTTTACGAGAATGTTTTAAACACTATACTGGTTCACAGAGGAAAGTACGACACAATGGCTGTTGCGGATGCACCATTATCCCAGTACGCTGTTGAATGGTTAGGAATCAAAGTAGTCAAGCTCGTTAAAGCGGAACACGACGCTGAAGCCTCCTCGATGGATCTTCTGGAAGTTGAAAAACTAATGCGGGAACACATGGTTGGGTTGGTGATCGTGACGTACCCGCCAACCAAGACCTCGGAATACCTGGAGGAACAAGCCTCGTTATACGGGGTTCCCGTTTTGAAAGTTGAGTCCCCCTTAACTAATAATTCGTTTTTCTCAAGATTGTCAAAACTCGTCTCGCAAAATATAACACCCTTAGAGACCTGGGCTACATGTAGAAAGGGAAATGGATGGAGCAACGCCACGGTGTTGGCATTGTCAGGAGTAACGGGTGCAATAGGCTTGGCTGCCGGGTTTTTGATAAAAAGCCGTGTCAGGGTGAGGGAGAGATGAGGTTTAAGGAAAGACATTTGACACTAGTTCTCCTGGTGACGATAACCTTAATAGCTTCTGTGACCTCAGCCTTATTTTTTGATCCGAAGAAGATAACCACGTATCTAATGATGGGTCTCACATTTTCCCTGACCAGCATTATTGTTTACTATAGAAAAATGGAGTTTCTCGCCTCTAGCGCTACCCATACGAGCCTTCTAGCAGTAATCACGGGTTTGATGCTGGAATCCCTCACGGGGGTTCAGTTCCCGGTATGGTCTTTGTTGATCGGGTTGTTCATCATCTACTTAGCGGGAGTATTGATCAGGAAGGGTTTAGACCCTAATAATACTTCAGCAGTAATAGTAGCCTCAACCTCGGCTTTCAGCGTGATAGGGGGTTACCTGCTGATAACGCTTTTCCCTGTCAGCTATAATTTAAACTCTCTTTTCCTCGGAGACCCCCTCCTACTATCCAGCAGAGACGTGTTGCTCGTGTCTCTCGTTACGGTGGTGGTTTCAATTATTTTCGTCCTCTCAATATATGAAATACTTTCACTGGGTATTGACGAAGTGTCTGTGAAACTGCTAGGTTTGAAAACTGGTGTTTACGACACCCTCACCTACACTATTATCGGCTTAACAAGCATAGGGTTGCTAAGGGTCAGTGGATACATTCTTCAACATGTTTTAATACTTCTACCAGCAATAACTGCATCCTTCTACTCTAACAGTGGAAAAGAGCTGATCCTCTACTCGATAACGCTTTCCCTATTCTCATGTAGCGTCGGATTCCTACTATCCCTATACTTCAACCTGAGTCCCACGGGCCTCACAGGAGTAGTCCTCGTGGTTTTCATGGTTCACGGGGTCTTGAGGAGGTGGATGAAGTGAGTAAGAAAAGAAGATTCGGTGTAAGCATACCTGTTAAAATAGCTGATTTAGTAGATGACTTGGCCCGGTTAAACTCTTGCGAGAGATCCCGTGTCATAGAGTACGCGTTAAACGAGTACCTGCATGAAAATCTTCACGTTGAAGTGGAAGAAAAGCACTCATGTATTTCAATCATAGTTGCAGTTTCTTCGAAACCCATCCCCTCAACCATCTTGGGGAAATACGTGGAAATAGTGAAAGCGTCAATGTACTATAAAATCGGTAACTCCCACATTAATATATTGATTATTGAAGGGAGTTCTGATACTATTTCAAAGCTTAGAAAAGAACTTGGGAAGACGACAGGTAGCTTGAGACTTATTCCTCTGGAATCAATGGTTAGGAACTATGAGTAACGTTTACGCCTTTAAGCCCGTGAAGGGGTACTGGTTCACCAGTTGGCTGGTCAACGCTTTGAAAAATAGGAATTCATGCTTAGAGGTCTCCCTGGATCTAGGTCTTACTCATGAAAAAGTTTGTGTAAGTGGTAAAAAAGTCTTGATCAGAGATATAGAGCTAGATTTTGACGCCATTACTCCCAGCGAGGAAGATAGGGTAGTTCTCTTAGAGAATGATAGAGTATATGAAATAGCTGTTTCAACCATGAGAGGGTATTACAAGTTAAAAGCGATTGGAATGGTCCTGCCTCCCACGCTAGAAATCAATGGAATACACATGCACAGAATTGTGGGCTTAAACCCTTGGGAAGATGCCTTGTTGAAAGCCAGTAAGGCAAGGGTTAGACGAGGCAACGTCGTACTGGACACTTGCACAGGGCTTGGATACACGGCGCTTGCATCTATTGAAAGAGGGGCTTCGAAAGTAGTATCTGCCGAGATTGATCCCAACGTTCTATGGATTGCTGAGAGGAATCCATGGAGCAAGGGTCTGAGTGATGAAAGGCTCACTATTGCGAACATTGATATTGTAAATCTAGTTAGATATTTTGAAGACTCATTCTTTGACAGGATAATTCACGATCCACCCAGGTTCAGTGGTTCAACAGGTGATTTATACGGGTTAGATTTTTACAAAGAACTCTACAGGGTTATAAAACCAGGCGGTATCTTGTATCACTACACTGGATTACCCGGTTTCAAAAGCAACTACAGTATTTTAAAAGGAATCAAGAACCGGTTGGAAAGAGCAGGCTTTATAAGAGTATACTTCGACGAGGAATCACAAGGCTTCATAGCCTGGAAGCCCCCTAATCACTAGTTAATTTATCTATGCTCTTGAAAACACCGGCCTCTAAGGACTTGTACTTCTTCTTCAAGTAATCTCTTATCCAGCCTGCCAGGTTGAAAACCCCCATATTGTATTCGAGAAAACCCCGCTTGATGAGGCTGGTGATGATTGTTAACAAGTCCCTTTCTATTACGGCATCATCGATCTCCCCGTATGCCAGCTCCCCGCTCTTCGCCCTTTTCTTTATTTCCTCCCTTAGGTCAATTATTGCTATGATTTCTCCAACGCTTATGTTCTTCAAGAAGTACTCCATGATTAATTTCTCAATACTGTTCAAGGTTAGTAATTCCCGTACGTCACGCTCGGAAATGGTTGCTCACCCCTTAGTAATACCATGTGTTATAATATGTGTGCTCGTAAACCATAAACGCATTGTTTCTACGAGCCCTGCAGAAACCCTTAAACATACATTTCTCGCACAAGGGTTTTTCACTTCTAATGCATATCGTCCTCCCATGCAACCAGAAGTGGTCATCAAGCTCCCAAACGCTACGCCCACTCTTCTCCGCTAACAAGCCGTAGGCCTCTCTAACGACCATTCGAATCAAGACGTCATCGCTCATCGACACTTCTTTCATGTTTAATATATCGTTCCATAATCTACCGGAGACGACTACCATGCCTGTTCTCAACGCAATCCTTGTCAAGTGGTTGTCAACAGGTATATAGGGCTTGTCAACGGGTTTAAACAACCCTCGGAAATGAAGAAACTTGGCGAGAAGCATTGATTTCTTCTCAACAGGGTCTTCGAAAGCCCTAAAAACTCTTAAAAAATCAGCGAAACCAGGGTTTATCCCATCACCGTGAAGCCTATTATTGCTTGCCTCGACCAGGGACGACACCCTCCCATCGTAGAGCTTAATTAATTTCACGCCAAGATCCCTTAGGAGACGGGTTCTCAACACGATGTCCACTGGGCGAGCGTTACCGATGCTCAACCATTTCTCAACCTCCTCCTCCCTAATTTTCGACAAGTACTCCGGAGTAAAGAAATCGGGGTTTTCATCAAATTTGACCTTGCCCAGCCGGTAAAGAAGATCGGCTCCCTTGTAGCAACCATCCTCTAGGCAGGCTTCGTAAACTCTTCCAGGTCGACTCAGACGGTGATCCATCGCAACCATTACGGTGAGATATCTCAACACTTCCTCCTCACTATGCTCCCTGGAAGGATAAAATTTAGGGTTGAATAAGTCTAGTCTCTGCAAATTCTCACTACTTCTCTGAAGAATTCTCGACATTCTGTCAATAACCAGCGTATCAATGCCTAATAATTCCATGAGTGGCTTACCCCACTTACTAATCACGCAGTTATTTTATTATATTCCTTCCAATACTATCTCATTAATCGTGATGATGGTAATGATGGAAACAGAAAAGAGTGTTTGTGAAGCCAGCTACTACCTTAGCGGGTTCAGGGACCATGTGGTAAGCTGTGGTGAAATAGTGATAAAAGGATTCTTAGACGCGGATTTAATCATAGGTCGAGACGTCGTTATCCTGGGAGGGGGTAGAATAACTCTCCTAGCAGGGGAGAACTGACTTCTAATGCCTATCAAAAACCCATTGCTTGTTGAAAATGCATACTGCATAAACTTGGTGTCGATCGGCAGTAGGGGGCATGTTTGGATAAGCGAGTTGAACACGCGTAGAGCTTACCTATTCAAAACCCATGTGCAGACTTTGAGCACAGAGGAGGCATGGCTGTCTAGACTAGCTAACGTGAAAACGGTTTCTAAAGCATCTAGGATTGTTTTCGCATCACCTCACGCATATATTGAAAACATTATCCCAAAAGAGATCGGCGTTGTTTACACGTATAAACCATACCACGATTTGAGCAGTGTTGAGGAAAAAGAACGGTTAGGTTAAACTTCTTATTTCCACGATTTTCTCACGCAGGGTCATTAAGGTTTCATATATTTGGAACAATGTTCCGGGAGTTACCTTGTCTCCTGACTGAAGCCTTGACACGATTCTCTCTAACTTGTCGATTAAATCTATTGCTTCCTCGATTCTCTCGCGAATAATGTTTTTTTCACCCTCCAATGCTCGCCTTTCCCTCCTTAAACGCTTCTTCAAACACTTTCATGTTTAACTCGAGGGCTTTCCCCTTGAATATGGCCTCTATGGCTTCTTCAACATCAGTCTTACCTATTAGATCCTCCAGGGCTGGGTTTACTCCCAGGCTGAATCCGAGGAGCGCGATGTTGGATGATATGGGTGTTCCCATAACTCTCTTACTGACGCCCTCCGCATCGTATAAGTAGACTCTTCCCAGCTTGCTTTTCAAGGCCTCGATCACGTCCTTCTTACCCGGGTACTTGGCTAAGGGAGGTGGTAGTATGAGATCGTTTACAACCATCACTGTATCCTTGTTAGCATACCTTACAGACCTCCCCGCTTCTAAGACCTCCATGGCAATGATATGGTGCGCTCCCCCGACAGGTATCACAGGCGAGTCTCCCTCACCTATTCTAACGTGGACGATGACGCTTCCACCTCTCTGACTCATACCGTGAACTTCAGCAACGGTAACGTTCAAGCCCGCCCTAATGCACGCCTCACCTATTAATCTTCCCAGAGTGATTAGGCCTTGACCCCCGACCCCTGTTAAGACTAAATTAAACCGTTTACTCATTCACACCACCTACCATAGTTTTTCCCAATCCTGGGAGGGAGTGTTAGCAGTACTGATGGCTTTGAATGGACATATGCTCGCGCATAGACCACAACCTGCGCATAAATCCTCAATAATAACTGGCTTCCTGCTGTCAGGGTCTACTACGAGAGCTGGACACGCTGATAGATTGACACAGGCCATGCACCCAGTACACTTCTCAGGGTCTACCTTGTAAACAGGAAGTACTGTCTTAGTCTTCCTAGCATCTCTCAAGACTTCGAGCGCGCAACGAGCCCTAGATATTATTGCAATTTTTTTCCCGCTCTTAAATTCCTCGAGAGCTTTCCCAAGGGTATTTATCGATTCTTTAACCTTCAAAGGATTGATCACATAGGTTTCGAAGCCAACCGCTTTCAAAATATCCTCGGGCATGATCCTAACCGTGGGCTCACCGACAGCTGTGACACCGGTGCCTGGATGGGGTTGATGCCCAGTCATAGCAGTTATCGAATTATCAAGAATCAATGATACGGCCCTCCCTTTGTTGAAAACCAGGTTGATTACGCCTGGAATCCCGGCATGATAGAACGTGGAATCCCCTACCACCGCCACGATCGCCTCATCCACTACCTTGCTCAACCCATGGGCAACGCCTATCGCACCGCCCATTTCGAAACTAGTCATTTGGGTCTCGAAAGGCTTCTGGAACCCTAGAGTGTAGCAGCCGATGTCACCGGTGAATATAACATTCCTTATCCCAGCCTTGTTCAACGCTGTTTTCACGATATAGTAGCTACTCCTGTGAGGGCATCCCGGGCATAAAACGGGCGGGCGGGGAGGTATTGCAGGCTCTATTTTCAAATCGCCAACGCTCTCCCATATGCGCGGCTCACACTTATCGAGGAATCTGCACAGCCCATTGTAAACAACCTGGAGGGAAAGCTCGTCGTTTTCCGGGACATACTCTTTACCATATACTTTGCAACCAAGACCTAGTTCTGATGAAATACTTTTCACCTGCTTCTCAACCACAGGGTCAAGTTCTTCAACAACTAATACTCTCTCCGCATTTCTCAACACTTCTTCAACAGGTTTCCTTGGAACAGGAACAGGCATATTGAGTTTTAAAACAGTAATCTTTGACTCGAGGCCTAGAATTCTCAAAGCTTCTTCAACGTGAGAGTACGCTATCCCGCTGGCTATTATAACGTCTTTCATGCCTGGGTTTATAATTTTCGCGAAAGGCTCACCGGTATCATACTGAATCTTCCTCCAAACCTCTAAAAGCTTCATTTTAAGCTTCCTAGCATGTCCTGGGACAAGGACCCACCTGTCAATCGCTTTTTCGAAGACACCCTTACATACCGGTGATTCTAGA